>CAMUYU010000039.1 GCA_947164995.1 uncultured Clostridia bacterium | reverse complement strand
GTTTTAGTAAGATCAATAGCACCTATTTTTATCTTTCTCTTACTCATTTCCCTTTTTCAATTCAGCGTATAATTCAATTTGGTCATAATCTCTTAAATATGTTCTATAAATTGTGTACTGTTCATCTTTATATTCAATGATGTTTTCCTTTTTATAGTCATATTCAAAAATAGAAAATCTTAAAGCTGGTTTTAAACCATTTCTTCCACCATCAAAAAACTCACTCGCATTAACACTTACTACATCTACATAGACTTTTCTTTTGATTGGTGTCTTGTGTAAAACACCATAATCATCTTTTGTGTAAGAATAGTCTATTAAGTATGCTATTGAACTACGCATCTTTTAACCAATCCGTATAGCCTGTAGCCATCTGTAGTTGTGCTTTTTGTTCATCATAAGATTGTTTTAATCTGTCAAAATCACCTAATTGGTCTAAATCGCCAAAATGTAATTTAGAATAAGTGATTACTGCTCTTATGATTAATGCGTTTGTGGTGTCATCGTTGGTTATTCCTGCTATGCCCAAATCTAATAAACAGGCATTGATAATGTCTGTAATTTCATCATCAAAGTCTGTTGTTGAAATTCTTAAAGCTGTTCTAACTTTCTCTAAAATTGTATTCATATTAACCTCGCTAAAAGAAGACTACTTTTTTGTAGTCTTCTTCTTCTTTGGTTGTTCTTTAACTTCCTGTATAGGTTCTTCTTTTGGTTGTTCCTTAACAGGCTCTTCAACCATTAATTCGCAATAGTTTTTTATCAATTTGTATTGTTTTTCAGATACTTCAACAATACTGCCTTCTAAAACTTCTATTATTACTTTCTTATTAATTTTAACTTTCATAATTATGCTGTAGTTTCATTGACAACTGCAAAACCATTAGGCCTTACTAGGTGCATAGCTGCCATAATCTTGCCAACAATCTTAACTAAATCGTATTCTGCTAAACTTTTATCATCAACGATATATTTGAAGTCCATTCCATCTGGGAAGTTGACAATAACACCATCTAAATCACCAACAAGGATACCAGATACTGTGTTGTTGAATAATACTTCTAAACCTTCAAAAGCATCTTCAATTCTTGCACCAGCAGTAGTTCTAATAGCTTTGATACTAGCATAAGTTGCTTTAGACATAATAGCAACAGGATTTAATGCTTCATCAGATAATTTAGCCAAACCAGCTAATACTGCATCGCCATCTAATTCGTGGTTAACTTTTGCTGATAAGTTGCTAGTAGCGATTTCTGCAACAATAGCATTTTCTAATGCTACTGCCATTTGGTGACCAAATTCATCAAATAAGTAATCAAGGAAAGCTTGACCACGTAAAGCTAATACATTGTCTGATACTTTAATCCATTTCTTGTAGTAATCAGCAACAAATTCAATATAAGCAATTACTAATTCTTCTTCATCTGGAGCATCAGCACCTTCTTTGTGTAGTACAGCACCAGTAGCAGATGCTTCATAACCTACTTTATAATTGCCTTTTACAAAAGTTTTTCTAACCCTTGATAAAATTGGGGATTTGTCCCAATCTGTCCAAATTCTGTCTTCAACGTAAGTTGGCACAGCGATTGTACCATCTTCTTCAGCGTTTTCAGTAAGTAATGTTCTTAATTCTTTTTCATTACCCTTTACATATTCTGCATAGGCATCAATGTATTCTTTTGTGTTTCTTAATTCTTTAACATCCATTTTCTTTCTTACCTCTTCTTTTTCGATTCCTTCGATTTCTGTTTTTTCAGAAATAACTTCTTCAATAATCTTTTCTCTGCCTTCAGCTTCTTTTTCAATTTCAACTTTTCTTTCTTCTAGTTGTTGTACTTCAGCTGTTAGACTTTCGATATCTGCATCATCTTTAACTAATTCTTCTTCAATTTCCAAAGATCTAGTTTCGATATCAGACATTGACATTTCTTTAACTTCCATAACTAATCCTTTCTTAAACCTTTAATTCTGTTTAGCAAATCATCCTTTTGCTTTTGCAATTGGTTTCTTAATTCTTCAGCTTTTAATCGCTCCGTTTCAACTTCATCGATAACTCCATCAATGTGTTTTCTTGCTGAAATTTCAGTCCAATCGTTTTGCGGATAAGATACAGCACTAACATCAAACAATTTACCTATTTTGGAAATAGTGCGTATATAATCCTTTTCTTTGTAAGGTTTAATATCATCAGCTTTAACAGTAAAGCCAAATGACATTTTGTTTGTATAGCCACCTTTAATTTCTTGATAAAGGTTTCTACCTATTTCAGTTCCGCCTAGATATGCTCTAGTTTTAAGACCATGTTTATCAACTTCAAGCTCCATTGTTTCGTTTGATAATCTTGCAAAAACTCTGCCTTCATGGTCGTACTGAAAAATAACATCAGACATATCAGTATCATCAAAAGCACTTTTTAATACTTGTTCATAAACTGTTATTTCTTCACCTTTGCTATTTTGTGTTGTGTAAAGGTAATAAGGTTCACTAAATGTAGTTGCATATCCTTCAACGATAAATTCATCATCATTGACAGCACCCATATTTAATGCTCGATATTCTCTACCACCTTCAATTTTCTTCTTCATTAATGTTGTCATTTCCATCTTCGATTACCTCGTTTTCTTCTATTGGCTTATATTCGCCTCTGATATATGCAACATCACCATTAGGCAATGGTGCGTAATTAAACAATTCTCTTATTTCGTTAATTGTTAGGATTCCTCTATCGCCTAAATCTCTAGCAACTTCAACTTTTGCTGTTTGCGACATATACTGCAATCTATTAGCATTTACATATACATGGTTTCCATAACTTCGTTCAATGTCCGTATATATTGCTCTTGATAATGCTTCACTTAAAGCAATAGCAAATGGTTCAACAGCAGAATTAAAAAAGGCATCTAGTTCTTCACTATTTGCCTTACCTTGCATGATATTTTCATTAGTGCCAAAGTAGTTGAATATGTTAGTTTTAACAAGTTCAGTATTTTTCGGATCTAAAGTATATGGTGTGCTTTCAACCTGTTTAACATTAGTGTATGTATTTGGGAATAAAAGCATACCACTATTTTCACCACTTAAATTTTCCCTAGTAAATCTTTCACGTTCTTCTTTCAAATCATCTGGTGATGTAAAGTTGGTAACTTGTGCCATAAATCTATATGTTGCACTTGTTTTAACTGCTTCTTTTACTGCTTGATCTTGAATAGAAATCATATCCATCGTTCTATCAAGTGCATGGTTATTATCACCAAAGAAATCACTTTTATATTGGTGTTTGCACAAAAAAGCACATCTATCAAACTCAACAGCACCAACTTGATTGTTCCTGAAACGATACTTTAACCATAATTGTTTATCGTATTCTACCAACTTCACATTCTCTGGTAAAACTGGGAAAAAACCAATTGTTTCAAAGTATTTGTTTTGTACAGGTACAATGAATAGATTATTAGTGCAGTCCAGTATTGTTGAACATCGAGCTAGAAATTGTGGATAAGTTTGCCATTCGTTCGGTGCGTGTTTCATCTTTGCTTTTAATGATGATTGTGCTGAACCTTGCAACTCTATTTTTAATTTACTAATATGTCTAGCTTTACTTTCTATTGCACTTCTAACTAATTCACTTTCGTATATTGAACCATAATAATCTCTAAATACTGGTTCATAAGCTGTTAAAAGTTTAAAGCTATCGGTTTTTTTATAATTAATTGGCATATTGTCCTGTTTTGGAAACAGCCTATCAAATAAACCCATATTTAACTCCTTTCATTAACTAATCTTGTGCCTATTTCATTCCACCATTT
>CAMUYU010000038.1 GCA_947164995.1 uncultured Clostridia bacterium | reverse complement strand
CATCACTTACTAATACTGACATTTCAGCTTCATAGATTCCGTTTAATTCTTCGGTAATTAAACATTCTAAAGGTTGAATGTTGCCAAGTCCGTTTGTTGTGTCGATACTTAACACTGATAAAGATTTTGTGTTGTCTAAAATTCTCATAAACGCCACCACCTAGGAATTAGATTGATTGTGCATCCACTAACTGATATTTCATTTTCGCCTAAAGACAGAACAGGAAAGCCATTACTGACTGTCAAATCGCCATTCCTGTTTATTGTTCCCTCATAACAATTCTCACTCTCGCAATCGATTATTGTTGTGGATGTGTTAGTTGATAAGGTAAGTTCAATACCATTAATAGTAATAGTTCCTGTTCCAACTACTTCAATCAGAGGTTTTGCGATTTGTGAGGTTGGATTTACTATTGTCATAGCACTATTAATCGGTATCGCAATCTCCCCTGATTTCAGCCATTTTTGTGGCTTAAAATTGAAGTTTAATATAAATGTCCCCTGTTTGTTAAGTTGCCATGTATTTGGCTCAATTTCGCTCTCTAGTGAAGCATAATAGAACACATCAGGTTCTTCACTTGATTCTAATCGACCATAGCCTATCGTTTCACTTAATTTATTAATAAGATTGTTATAGTTCTTAATAAAATCTTTTCTGATAAAGCAGTTAAAAGGTCTTGTGATATTGCTATAACTACCCTGATCTATCAATACATCGCCATTTCTTCCTGCCACCGAATATGATTCCATCAATCTTGCAGGTTTTCGCCACAATTGTGAACCATCGTAGAAACATTGATAATCCAAGAAAGAAATGTCATTAAAGGTTAAAACATAATTTTTTCGCATTAATATACCATCCTTTCTCTATTTAATTTTTGAGTTATCCTGTCACTGACTAAATCAGCCAACTGATAGACATTCTGGTCGGTTGCGTTTATTGTCATATTTATTACTGGTGCATTAAAACCAACTGCCTTTGAAATCATCGACATTAAACTTTGAGTTCCTACTATTGTTTCGCTTCCTGCTTCACCTGCTCCTAGCAGTTTGCCATTCATAGCACCGAATATTGTTGGATTGTTTAAAATCATTCCGTTTTTCATTGCTTTTGAATACCAATCAATGCTGAAGCTAGGCACACTTGGAGGCACTAAACTAAACCCACCGCTGATTGAAATATGAGGCATTTTCAATCTAGGCAAAGACCACTCAAACCTGAAGAATGATTTGATTTTTTCGATTGCATTGTGAACTGCGTCTTTAGCTGCATTAATCTTTTCTACAATTCCATTTTTAATATCATCAAATTTATTTTTGATGTTTGTTGCAAATTCACTTGCTTTTTGTTTAACAACATCCCAATTTTTATATAGTGCTACACCCGCAGCGATTACTGCTGTGATTGCCACAACAACTAATCCCATTGGTGAAAATAACATGCCAATAACAGATATTAAAGTTCCTAAACTACTTATGACTGTTCCAATTATAGTTATTACTGGACCAATGGCAGCCAATACTGCTCCTATTGTTAAAATTATGTTTTTTGTGTTGTCATCAAGATTTTTAAATCTATCAACTAATTCTTTAACAAATTGAATTACTTTTTTTATTACAGGCATTGCTGCTTCTGTAATAGAACCCAATAATTGTGAAATACTATCTTTTAGCGATGATAAAGAACCATTTAAGGTTTGTGATTGTGCTTCCATTGCACCATAGTACTTGCCACCTTCTGCAGATGCTTTAGCCAATGCTTCAGATAGTAATTCATAACTTACATCCATTTCTTGAACTTCAGCTACTGTCTTGCCTGTAGCTTCTGATAGTAAGCCATAGATGTTTATACCAGCATTGGCAAACTGTCTTATATCCATTGCGGTTGCCTTGCCTGTGTTCTTGATCTGTTGTAAGTTTTGTGCCATTCTACTTAATTCGGCACTACCACCACCTGTTGCTGCGACTGCATTACCAAGATTGTTAATCATTGTTCTTGCTTCATCAGCTTCTACACCTGCACTAATCAAATATTGGTTAGCTTCAATTAGTGATGCAGTATCAAATGGTGATTTAGAAGCATCATCTTGTAATTGTGTAATTATTTTGTCTGCTTCTTCTGCACTACCTGTTAATGTAGTGAACATTGTTTGATATTGTTCAAGTTGTGCGTTGTAAGCAATACCTACACCACCAACTGCTAATAAAGGTGCAGTAAGTTTCATAGACAAGTCTTTTCCTGTGCTACTTAACTTATTACCTACTTGTTTTAAATCTTCGCCTACTGCTTGTAATTGCTGTTTAAATACACTTCCAAAATCTCTGCTTTCTGCTTTTAAAGATTTTAGTTTTTGTTCGGTTTCAGCTATTTCTCTTGCTAATAGTTTTTGTTGTTCTTTAGCTTCTTCTGTGTCTTTTCCATCTAATTGTTTATAGGCATCTTTAAGTGTAGTTAATCTGTCTTTTGTATCTCTTACTGCAGTATTTAAAAGTTCTTGTTTTTGTCTTAATAGTTCGGTATTTTTAGGATCTAATTTCAGTAGTCTGTTTACATCCTGCAAACCATTTTGAGTATTTTTTAAGGCACTATCAACTTTTTTTAAACTCTGTTGAAGTTGTGTAGTATCACCACCAATTTCTATGGTAATACCTTGTATTCTTGATTTTTTAGCCATAAATACCCCCTATCTAAAATTTATTGAAATCATCTTGCGATGCTAATTCTCTCCACTCATAATTATCGTTAGATTTCTCAACGAACATATCATTAACCATACCTACAGTTAATAAATCTAAATCGTTCATTGATAATCCAATTTCAGTACATCTCAAAAGGAACAGAGCAACACTCATTGGTCGCTCTGTTCTTCTACTTTTTTTTTAACATTTTCAAGTTCTTTAGTATTTAGTTGCCAAAGTTCAATCAACTCTGGAAGAACATTGTATATAGATAACATTTCAAATTGGTCTAACCATTCGTTAGGATCATCAGGAATGGTATTATCTGCTTGATAAGCCATTATATACGCAATGTTTTCAAAACACTCTAAATCTGCTGCAGTAAATACTTGACTTTCTGCTGCAGGTTGCAAACTTGCTATGTCTTTAAATAAATCTCGGTTAAATTTTTCTCTATATCTTCTTGTGGTACTTGCTGTAGCTTTAAATTCTACAGGTTTCCCATTTACCATAATTGTTTTTTTCATAAATTTACCTCATTATGCTGTGGTTGTTGTAGGTTCAACAACAGCATTAAACCATGTGTTGTATGAAGCTGATGTTTGAGGGCATCTTGCTTTAACAACTTCATCATTTATTCTTGGCATTGCAGTTAATGTAATACTTTCTGTTTGTGGTTCAATACTTTCTTCAACTGTTGCACCATTAACTGCTGGTCTTGATGCTGTGCATCTATATAGACAATGTCTAGTAGCACTTTCATCACCTTCAAATTGAAATAATAATGCAAATTCAACTGTAGGTACTCCACTTCTTTCTACATAGAAGCCTTTATCATCTAAATCTTCACCCAACACATCAGATCTGAAACTATCAGGAATTAAAGCACATTCATAATCGCCTTGATAACCATTGTTTGCAGTTGATGTAAAGTAAATGATATTGTCAGCATAGAAATTGTTAGTATCGCCTTGTGTATCAAGCGATAAACTAACTGCACCTTTCCAAGCAACAGGTGTATCATATGTCAATTTGCCTGTACCATCATCGGTAGCAACTGCATAATAGACATTTTTTAAGCCATATTTTACTTTATTAGCCATATAAAACTCCTTCATTTATTACAATTTCAATTTCATATAAAACTTCATACATTGCTTCTTGTTGTATAAAGGTTTCGCTCTTATTAAAAAACAAGTTGTATGATGTCAACACATCCTCGACTTGTTTTTCCAATGCGAAATCTTTATTGTCTGTGTATAGTTCTATATTTAATTGTGCGATAGTCTGATAATTTATATCATCAGCACCTAAATCGTTATAGTTTGGATAATAGAATACAATATAAGGTAAATCAGGTGCTTCATCTACAGGAAAAGAATAATAAGCATAGTCTAAACCAATGCTATCTATCATATTGTTAATTTCTTTATATGTCATAATGTGTTCAAGTCTGTTATCCTTTCAATAACTTCTCTTTCAAAGTCTTTTACTACTTTCTGTTCTACAGGATAAATATGAGG
>CAMUYU010000037.1 GCA_947164995.1 uncultured Clostridia bacterium | reverse complement strand
TATCTACATTTTTTATATTTTGGATTGCTATTATTGTATTTTTTACACTACTATCAAGAATTAGACAAGTTCCACCGGGAACAGTAGTAATAATAGATAGAAACTCTCATTTTCACAAAAAGAAACGTAGCGGGTTTTATCTTTTTAATCCTGCCACAGATAAAATAACCACAAAAGTTTCAAGATATACAATTACTGAAACATATACTAATACTTTTGCTACACATGACTCTAATTATTATAGGCTTACATATGCTTTTTCATATAAAGCAGAAGATGTTGAGATGGTTTTATCAAGTCTTGAAGATAGTAGAAGAAGCATATATGATGTTGTAAATTGTGCTGTAGAAACTGCAATAGGTTCATTAACCATGAGAGAAATGGCAGACATTAATTATGATTTAAATAAAGTTTGCTTTACACAACTTGAATCTATGTTAGAGCCATTCTATGTTGATGTATTGTCATTTAAAATCTTGTATCGATCAGCTGTGCATCCTTCTTTAGGAGAAAGTCAGTTGTTTAAAAAGCACGTTTCTAGAGGCGATAATCCTGTAGGATCTTTAGGATCTAAAGATGACGACCCAATTGTGTATTAAAAAATAGCCGAGGTTTTCCTCGGCTATCTTTTATTCAAATTTTACATTTTCTTCACCAATTTTATTGTATAGACCATCTAAAATTTCTCTCGAAACAAATAAATTCATTTCTTTAGCTTTATCTTTATTGATAATAATACAATTTGTATTTGTCTTTTGATTTCCCATCATCTTAATATAGTTTCTCAAATCTTGAAGTTGTTCTTCTGAAAGACCATCAGGAATATTAATTTTAAGTTTTTTATTTTTAGAATTTGCTAAGCTAATTGCTTTAGATACAAGATTATTCTTTTCAAAATTCATTTTAATCTTGTTTTTTTCTTCTTCAGGTAAATTGTCTTCTAATATTTTGTCTAATGAATCTTCCCCATCTACTAAAGTTATCTTCATAGCAACTAAACTAGGTTCATCGTTTTCTTTCACGTTTGCCCTTCCTTCTATATATACTATTGCATCCTCAAATAGTAAATTCTTATATACTGAAAATGTTTTTGCAAAAACAATTACTGGTATTTGACCATCTAAATCTTCAAGGTTTAAAAATGCCATCATATCTCCAGCTTTTGTAATTTTAGTTTTAACATCAGAAATAAGACCAACTACTTTAACAAAATCTCCATCTTTAATTACATCTTCATTAGATACACTTTCTTCATTACCTATATCTAGTTCATCATCATTAGGTAAGAAATCCATCGAATTAACATTTGAAATTTTTACTATCTTATCTCTATATTGATCTAATGGATGGCCAGAAACATAAAAACCTAACACATCTTTTTCCATAGATAAAAGTTCTGTTTTTGGAAGTTCATCTCTATCTATAAAAGTATAAAGCGATTTTTTCTCATCTTCTTTTAATCCTATATCAAAAATATTCATTTGACCAGATAAACCTTTTCTCTTGTCTTGGGTAACTTGATTAATTATTGTCTCAAACGAGCAAAGAATTGTACCTCTATTGTGTTCATCAATATCGTCAAATGCACCAGCTTTAATTAAACTTTCTATACATTTTTTATTTACTTGTTCTGATGCTATTCTTTCACAAAAGTCAATAAAGTTTTTGTACTTACCATTTTTTTCTCTTTCATCTGTTATTGCATTAATTGCCGCTTCTCCAACATTTTTAATTGCAGCAAGGCCAAAAACAATATCGTTTCCTTCAACTGAAAATCTTGCAAAGCTCCTATTAACATTAGGTCTTATAATTTTAATATTTCTTAATTTACAATCTAATATATAATAAGATACTTTATTTTGTGATCCAATAATAGAGTTTAATAAACTTGCATAGAATTCAGATGGATAATAATATTTTAAATATGCCGTTCTATATGCAACAACTGCATAACAAGCTGCATGAGATTTATTAAATGCATATTTTGCAAACTCTGCCATCTCATCATAAATTTTATTAGCCGATGCTTCATCTATTCCGTTTCGGACACATCCTGGAACTAACACATTTCCATTTTTATCTTCAATACCATAAATAAAGTTCTTTCTTTCCTCAGCCATTACATCTAGCTTTTTCTTACTCATTGCTCTACGTACTAAGTCTGCTCTTCCGAAGAGAATATCCAGCTAAATCTCTTACTATTTGCATTACTTGTTCTTGATATACCATACAACCATAAGTAACATTTAAAATTTGTTCAAGCTTTGGATGAGTATAAATGACTTTTGAAGGATTATTTTTTGCTTCAATATATCTAGGAATTTGATCCATTGGTCCTGGACGATATAAAGAAACTCCCGCAATTAAATCTTCTAGTCTATCTGGTTTTAATTCCTTCATAACATTTGTAATACCATTACTTTCAAACTGGAAAATGCCACTAGTATCTCCAGACCAAAATAAATTATAAATATTTTGGTCATTCATATCACTATCATATTTAACCTTAATTCCTTTATTCTTTTCAACAAGTTTTTCTGTATCTGCAATTACTGTTAAAGTACGAAGACCTAAAAAGTCCATCTTTAAAAGTCCAAGTTCTTCAAGTATTGTCATAGTATACTGACAAGAAACTATATTATCTCCTTTATAAAGTGGCACATATGTATCTACAGGATCTTTTGTGATAACCACACCTGCAGCATGTGTAGAAGCATGTCTTGGAAGTCCTTCTAATCTTTTTCCTATGTCTATAACTTTATGAACTTCTGCATCTTCTTCATATAACTCTTTTAATTCTGGATTTTCTTCAAGTGCTCTATCTAATGTCATATGAACAGCAAAAGGAATTTTTTTAGAAATACTATCAACTTTAGAATAAGGTATGTCTAAGACTCTTCCAACATCTCTTACAACTTCCTTAGCAGCAAGTGTTCCAAAAGTAATGATTTGTGCTACGTGGTCATCGCCATATTTTCTACAAACATAGTCTATTACTTCTTGTCTTCTTTCATAACAAAAGTCTATATCAAAATCTGGCATACTTATTCTTTCAGGATTTAAAAATCTTTCAAATATAAGTCCATATTTTAAAGGGTCAACATCTGTAATTCCAATCAAATATGCTATTAAACTTCCTGCACCGCTTCCACGTCCTGGACCTACAGGTATTCCTTGTGATTTAGCATAATTAATAAAATCCCATACAATTAAAAAGTAATCTGTATAACCCATTTTATTAATTGTTTCTAATTCATAGTTTATTCGATTTAATTTTTCATTATCTTTTGAAGCATCTTTCCCAAATCTTTTTTCTAAGCCTTCACTTGTTAGCTTTTTTAAGTACTCAAAATGGTTCATATTATTAGGAGTATCAAAGTTTGGTAATATTGTATGACCAAATTCAAAAGTAACATTACACATATCTGCAATCTTGCAAGTATTTTTTAATGCATTTGGAAAGTTTCTAAACTTTTCAAACATTTCTTCTGGAGTTTTAACATATACTTCATCAGTTTCAAATTTAAATCTATCCATGTCATTCATTTTTTTACCAGTTTGAATACAAAGTAAAACTTCGTGACTATACGAATCTTCTTTATTTAAATAATGACAATCATTAGCAACTATTAATTCAACACCTAGTTCTTTTGAAAGAGTAATAAGCCCTCTATTAACAACCACTTGATCTTGTAGTCCATGATTTTGAAGTTCGAAAAAGAAATTTTCTTTACCAAAAATATCAATATACTCTAAGGCAATATTTTTAGCCTTTTCCATATTTCCTTCTAAAATAGCTTTGGGAATATAACCTACTAAGCAAGCAGAAGTTGCAATTAATCCCTCGTGATATTCTTTTAACAAATTCAAGTCTACTCTTGGCTTATAATAATAGCCATCAATAAAAGAGCTAGAAACAATCTTAATAAGATTTTTATAGCCCTGATTATTTTTACAAAGCAAAATCATATGACCATACTTATCATCTATACCAGATTCTTTATCAAATCTAGTGCGAGGCGCAACATACACCTCGCAACCAATAATAGGTTTGATGCCTTGCTTTATACACTCTTTATAAAACTCTACCGCACCATACATAACACCATGATCTGTAATGGCGCATGCTTTCATTCCACTATCTTTAACTTTTTTTACTAAATCTTTTATACGATTTGCTCCATCTAGTAAGCTATACTCTGTGTGAACATGCAAATGTACAAAATCAATCTTATCACCCCTTAACTAAACATATATCTTTTCTATTTTTCTTATGTTAAGCTCATAACTTTTTTATTTCATCCTGCTATTAGTTTCTTCGAGCTAGAGTTTGGTTATCCACACAAACTAAG
>CAMUYU010000036.1 GCA_947164995.1 uncultured Clostridia bacterium | reverse complement strand
TGGTCGGGGTAGTGCGACTCGAACGCGCGGCCTCTTGCTCCCGAAGCAAGCGCTCTACCACCTGAGCTATACCCCGTACAAAATATGGAGGCAATTTTGCCTCCATAAGATTAAACATTTTTAAGATTAGTGATAATTGCTTCTAGAGAATTACTTTTATATAAGACTTTTCCATATTCGGAAAATCTAGCTAGCATAAGCTGTTTTTCATATACACGAGTTGAATATTCTAAAATGGTTTTGTCTATGCAAGTTTCTACATAAAGATATAATTTGTTGCTATATGAATATAAAGTAACGCCTTTATAATTTTCAATCTTAGCTAGCTTTAAAAAATTATTAAAGCTTGATAAAGACGAAAATTCAAACAGTGAATTATCTAAAGAGTCAGAAAAGTCTTTTCTCTTTAATTTATAATTTGAATTTGGATTTGTTGTTTTAACTTTTTGTTGTATGCGTGGGTTATTGCCGTTTGTTTTAGTAACAATAAATGTAAAGTTTCCAGTTGCGGATATGTGTGCCTCAACATATATCATTGATTCATCTACATTAAAACCAAATTCTTTTTCCGCTTCTTGCATCATATCCCAAAATAAATCTTGTGATTCTGGAGTATTTGAAAGAAGAGTTTTAACATCTATATTTCTGCTTTTTAAGTCATTTATATCTAAAGTTATTTTAATCTTGTTTTCATTTAATTTTTCTATTTTCAATAATTTGTCACTTCCTTAAGATAATAATCTCAGTACTTGTAAATTTGATTTCATTTGTTATTTATCTAAATTAGATACTTTTTTAGGAGCTTGATAATCTAAATAATCACTAAGTGCTATAAATGCATCTTGAGGATCCATTTCATCAATTAGTTGATTAACTTTAATGCTGTAGTATAAATCTTTAGAACTTTCAAATGGTAGTGGTTCGTCTATAACGTCATCTAGCAAACTAATCTGCTCTGGCAATATAGAAGAATTAAATACTACCCTTGGACTTTCATAGTAACCATATTGATAATCATTTAAAGGTATTAATTTATAGTTGTTATCTTTTGGAGCAATTATTAATGAAATTTCACTTAGGACATAACAATGTTCAGGATATATATCTACTTTTATACAAGTGTAATCTTTAGAATTATATTTAAACATGTCATCCTTTGGATGCAACAGTCCAACAAAAACTCGTTTTTGCAAATTATTAATTGGAATTGTGTGTGAATAATTTTCAGATAATTTTATTCCAAATCTTTGTATAATATCTAATTTAGAACTATTTACGTAAAAATATATTGTAGCCATAAAATAGTCCTTTCAAGCTTTTAAAAAACTAAATAAAGTATACATTAAAAAGTCAAATAGTCAATATTTTAGCATTAGTTTTAACAATAAAAAAAGAGGCCTAAAAATTAAGCCTCTTTACTATGGTTATTCAATAAAAATTAAAGTTTTGGGAGTAAAATAATTTGTTCCGGCAACCACAAACTTTCTAGTGGTCGGAAGGCTATTTATAATGTCCACGATTTCTTGGTTGAGTACAAAAGAAACCGTTTCGCTTGGTAAGTGTTCATTATAAAATCCCGAAAGTAAATAAAAATTGTCATCTTTTTCGAAGATAAAATAATTATACTTATCTTCGTCGTAGAGAATAGAATATTTTTTGTCTTCTTTTAATATTGTGCAATGTTCTCTTAAATTCTCAAAAGCAGGTGTTGAAAAAACAAAAAACCTTGAATTGATTCCACACGTTCTTAGATAATTAAAAATTGTTCTTGAAATTTGTTTTCTCGGAATAATAAATGTTTTACAAAGGTTGGGTAAAAAGCTCCAGTTAAAACATTTTTTATAAGTGAGAGGCAAATAATTAATAAAGTCATCATAATTCCAAGTGTGAGGATTTAAATGAAAATCTTTTGATTCATCATAAGAAGGACTAGTTGATAATTCTTGATGGCTCCTACTTGGAAATAGCTGATATTTTAGCATTCTTAGAAGTTGTCGTATATCAAGCTTCTCTTGAATCAACTCGGCAACACTTTCATAATCATCTTCAACTAATTTATCTGATAAATAGCTTTTTAATTCGTCATCTATTTTTTCTAGACGATAAAAAAGTGAATCACAGATGTATTCATATATTGAAATAACGCTATCTTTTTCCTCTAAATGTACTTTAGCTAATTGAATCAAGTAAGTGTTATTAATAAGACTTATATCATAAGCATGAATGTGATTAAAAAAGTCTTCTTGATTTATTGCTGTTGTTTTAGCAAGTTCTACGCACTTCTTTTTCCGATAATTATCTACAAATCTTGAAAGAGCTAAAAAATCAAAAACATTTTTCATAAATGTATGTAGTCCCTTTCATAAAAAATTATTTAAACTTTTCAAATTATAGCAAGTTTGACATAAATAGTCAATTAATGTGAAGATTACTTTACAAATTATGCTAGCAAATTGACTAAATTTTTCAAAAAGAATACAATATTTAGTGGAAAATTTTAATTTGTTAAAAACAAAATTAAATATATTTTTTTATGAAAGGAAAGTGAAGCCGATGTTAGAAATTAGATGGCACGGAAGAGGCGGACAAGGCGCTAAAACAGCATCTTTGCTTTTGGCAGATGCCGCTTTCAACACTGGAAAGTACATACAAGGATTTCCAGAATATGGTCCTGAAAGAATGGGTGCACCAATTACTGCATATAACAGAATTTCAGATGAACCAATTAGAATTCACAGCAATATTTATGAACCAGACTATGTTGTAGTAGTAGATGATTCATTACTTGAAGTAGTAGATGTTACTTCTGGTCTAAAAAAAGAAGGAGCAATAATTATTAATACTACAAAAACTCCTGATGAAGTTAGACCATTACTAAAAGGATATGAAGGAAGAGTTTGTACAATAGATGCAAGAACAATTTCAGTAGATACATTAGGAAAATATTTTCCAAATACTCCTATGCTTGCAGCTGTTGTTAAAGTTACAAAGGTTATGGATGAAGAAGCATTCTTAAAAGATATGGAAACTTCTTTTGCACATAAATTTGCAAATAAACCACAAGTTATTCCAGGCAACATGGAAGCTTTAAGACGTTCATTAAATGAAGTTAAAGAGTAAAAAAGGTGTATAAATTAATAATTGAACCAAGTAAACAAACGCAAAATTGACTTTTGAAAGATGATACCTGGTGGAAAGGAAACTATGTAATCAAAATGAATGAATTAATTAGAAAACTATTTTCAGAAGAGTATTTTTATCAAGGAAGTATACATGAAGAGCTAGGTGCTCGACTTAAAATGCCGTACATAATAGTATTTCCTGTTATTATTGTCGTTTGTATATTATTATTAATAGTAAATATTAAAAACAATAAAAATAAGAAATCTAAAATAGCGTGTTCAATTTTGCTTTTACTGTTTATTTTGTTGATAATATATGTAATGTGTATTGCATATACAACTGAATGGAAAGCCGTATCATTAGACATATAGAGATAATGATTTGTAAATAGTGAGAAGAGGAGGATTTAGTTATTATGTTTGAATCAAGTAAGATAAATGCAAAATCAACTTGGAAAGAAATGACACCTGGTGGAACAATTTATGACGCAGGAAATTCTGTAGATTTTAAGACAGGAGATTGGCGTTCACAAAAACCAGTATTCATTAGAGAAAATTGTAAGCAATGTTTGCTTTGTGTACCTTGCTGCCCAGATAGTGCAATTCCTGTAAATGCAGAAGGTCAAAGAGAAGATTTTAATTATGATTATTGCAAGGGTTGTGGAGTTTGCTCAAAGGCTTGTCCATTCCATGCAATTGAAATGCAATAGGAGGTGTAAATATGGGAATTCGTGAAAGATTAAGTGGTAATGAAGCCGTAGCAAATGCTATGAGACAAATTGATCCTGATGTTGTAGCAGCATTTCCAATTACGCCTTCAACAGAAATACCACAATACTTTTCAGCTTTCGTAAATAATGGAAAAGTTCATACAGAATTTGTTCCAGTAGAAAGCGAACACAGTGCTATGAGTGCATGTATTGGTGCATCTGCAGCAGGTGCTAGAGTTATGACAGCAACTTCTGCAAATGGATTGTCTTTAATGTGGGAGATGTTATACATTGCATCATCACTTAGACTTCCAATCGTTATGTCTTGCGTAAACAGAGCTGTTTCTGGTCCATTAAATATTCATAATGACCATTCAGATTCTATGGGTGCAAGAGATTCAGGTTGGATTCAACTTTATGGTGAAACAAACCAAGAAGCATATGACAATATAATCATGGCAATGAGAATTGCAGAACACAAAGATATTCATCTACCAGTAATGAATTGTTATGATGGATTTATTACTTCTCATTCAGTTGAAAATATTGAGCTTCTAGAAGATGAAAAAGTAAAAGCATTTGTTGGAGAATATCATCCAGAACATTATCTTTTAAATAAAGATGAGCAAATTGCTATTGGACCTTTAGATGTTCAACCATTCTTATTTGAACACAAATTCCAACAAGCTGAAGCAATGAGAAAAGCTAAAGATGTTATTAAACAAGTTCAAAAAGAATTCTATGAATTAACGGGAAGAGAATATGGTTTAATAGAAGAATATAAAATGGAAGATGCTGAATATGCAGTTGTAGTTTTAAACTCTACTGCTGGTACTTCTAAAGAAGCTGTAGATAGATTAAGAGCCCAAGGAATGAAAGTTGGATTAATTAAACCAAGAGTATTTAGACCATTCCCAGGAGAAGAAATTGCAAATGCTCTTAAGAATGTTAAAGCAGTTGCAATTTTAGATAAAGCTGATGGTTTAAATGGCGTAGGTGGTCCTTTATTTACAGATACTACTTCTGCAATGCTTATAAATAAAGTTACTGCTCCAAAAGCTATTTCTTATATTTATGGTATTGGAGGAAGAGATGTTAGAGTTGAAGACATCGAATCAGTTTATAAAGATTTACAAGAAGTTGCAAATCAAGAAAACGTTACAGATACATATAGATATTTAGGATTAAAAGGAGGTAGAGAATAATGGCTTATAATTTTAAAGAAGAAATGAAAAAGCAAAATCGTCTAGCTCCTGGTCATAGAATGTGTGCAGGTTGTGGAGCACCAGTTGTTGTAAATGCAGTTCTTCGTGGATTACATGAAGGTGACCACGCAGTTATAGGTGCAGCTACTGGATGTTTGGAAGTTTCTACTTTCATGTATCCATATTCTGCATGGAGAGATAGTTTTATTCATACAGCTTTTGAATGTGCTGGTGCTACAGTATCTGGTGCAGAAGCTGCATACAAATCTCTTAAAAAACAAGGAAAACTTCCAGAAGATTATGAATCAAAATTCATAGCTTTTGGTGGTGATGGTGGTACATACGATATAGGTATCCAATCTCTTTCTGGTGCAATGGAAAGAGGACATGATATGGTATATGTTTGCTACGATAATGGAGCATATATGAACACAGGTATTCAAAGAAGCTCTGCAACACCTAGATTTGCAGATACAACTACTTCTCCTGCTGGAAAAGTAATACCAGGAAAGCAACAAAAGAGAAAAGACTTAACAGAAATTTTAGCAAACCACCATATTCCATATGCTGCTCAAACTGCTGCTATTGGTAATTTTAGTGATATTACAACAAAAGCAGAAAAAGCAATCTATACTCCTGGTGGAGCATTCTTAAATGTTTTAGCTCCATGTCCAAGAGGTTGGAGATATAATACAGAAGATTTAATGCAAATTAATAAACTTGCTGTAGAAACATGTTACTGGCCACTTTACGAAGTTGTAGATGGTGTTTATCACATCACATACAAGCCAGCAAACAAACTTCCTGTAGAAGAGTTTTTAAAACCTCAAGGAAGATTTAAACATTTATTCCAACCTGGAAATGAATGGATGATTGAAGAACTTCAAAAAGAAGTTGATGAAAGATGG
>CAMUYU010000035.1 GCA_947164995.1 uncultured Clostridia bacterium | reverse complement strand
ACTATCAAAACAATACACTCAATAACATATACACACATTAGAGCGATAAGTACAAGGGCTACCAAAACACCTATTATCATGCCTAAGTATTTATCTAATAATTGTTTAATATCCATAAACATACACCTCCAAATAATAAATCAAATATACTAATTTTCTTTTGGCATTTCATTATTTTCTGCTACAACATTTGATTCATTTGTTACAACATTTTCTGATTTAACTTCTGGCTCAACAACCTTTAGTTCACTAACACCTGTTTCTTCAACAGTAGGTTGTTCCCCACCAACTACTTTTGGTCTACCAGTTATTTTGTCATAAACAACACCTTGTTCAGCTGGAGCAGGTCTTGAACCTTTGATGATATTTTTAATTTGTATATCTACATCATAAACATATATGCCTGTAGTTGTACTAACCTTTTCTTTAACTTCTTTTTGAATTTGTTCTGTTAACTCCTTAACAGTAGTATCTGCAAAAATTTGCAAATCTTCTCTAACAATAACTCCTTTGCCTTTTCTAATTACAGATACATGACAATCTTTAACGCTTTCATACATCATTGTTGTGGCTCTAGCAGTGTTAATAATTGTCTCTGGAGCTATTTGAACAACACCATCTTTTGTTTTAACTGAAATAGGTGCTTTTGCAGGTACTTTAAATAGAGACATACATACAGTTGTCTTTAAAGATAATAGCAACAAAACAAACCCTGCTATTGTAATTGGATTAGCAATACCTTGTGCAATAATTTGTTTATTAAACACTGTATTTGCTAAAAAATCCATAATCATTTGTGGTTCTACCATTCTTGCTCCTACTAAGATTAGAAGTATAGAAACCATCAACATTATAATTGAAAATAGAAACGAAATTATTCTATCTAAAACTCTCATAAAAAACCTCTCCTTTTAAAAGACTAAATTTATTCTTTTACTTCGTCATTTGTCTCAGCAATAACTTCTGTTGTAGCACCTTCGATAGGTGCTTCTTTTTCAGCAACTTCAGGTTGTTTCTTAGGAACGTTAATTCCCTGTACATGAACGTTAACTGCAACTACATTTAACCCTGTCATCGTCTCAACTTCAGTTTTAACTTTATTTTGAACCTCCCAGCAAATATCTGGAATTCTAGCACCATATTCAACAGTAATAGAAACATCAATTACTGTATCTTTAGCACCAACTTGAACTTTGATTCCTTTTGTTTTAATACCAACCATTTCTCCAATGCCATTTGCATTCATTGAAGCAACACCTTTAACATCTTGGGCTGCTTTTCCAGCAATTTGTGCAACTACTTCATCAGAAATATTAATGCTTTCCTCATCTTTAACTGTAGTATATTCTTGTGCTGGATTTACTTCTTCAACTACTTCTTCTTTCTTTTCTTCAACTACTTCCTTTTTAGCCATTTTAAAATCCCCCTTTTAATTATTATATTATATATTTCACATTATTAAAAATATTTTTGAATAATTATTTAGATTTCATGTCCTCTTAAATAGTCTTTTATATCCATACGTTTTAAATTTGGAGCCTGAATTTCAAGAATACTAATAACCCCATCTGCAACTGAAATGTATAGACCATTCTTACTATCTGCTTTTAAAATAACACCAGGTCCATCCCATTTTTCTAAATCTGCAGTTTCAGATTCTTCTAAAGCCCTTGCATTCCATACTTTGTATACAACACCATTATATTCCATCCATGCACCAGGTGCAGGATTAACACCTCTAATTAGATTAACGATTTCTTTTGCGGTTTTTCCAAAATTAATTTTACAATTTTCTTTATAAATCATAGGTGCTATTGTATACTCCTCTGGTTGTTTTTGAGGCTTTACAGTGCCTTCAATAATTCTTTCTAAAGTTTCGATTAATAACTTTGCACCAACTTCTTTAAGCTTTTCATAAAGTGTTCCATAGTTGTCTGAATCTTCTATTTTGACTTTTGCTGTAAGGAGCATGTCTCCTGTATCCATACCAGCATCCATCTTCATAGTTGTAATTCCTGTATATTCTTCTCCGTTAATAATTGCCCATTGAATAGGTGCTGCACCTCTATACTTGGGAAGAAGCGAGCCATGTACATTTACGCATCCATATTTTGGAATATCTAGTAGTTCTTGTGGAAGAATTTTTCCATAAGCAACAACAACTATTATATCTGGTTTAAGTTTTTTAATTTCTTCAATGAATTCAACATTGCCCTTAACTTTAGCAGGTTGAAAAACTTTAATACCTTTTTCTTCTGCAAATTCTTTTGTTGGAGTTTTTTGAAACTTCATTCCTCTTCCAACAGGCTTATCTGGCTGTGAAACAACAGCTAGAATGTTATGCCCAGAATTATAAATTGCTTTTAATGTTTCAAGTGCAAAATCGGGCGTTCCCATAAATACTATATTCATTTATTCTTCCTCTTCTCTTAAGTCTTCTTCATCAAATAGTTCTGTTGCTTTATCAATAAAAAGCACACCATCTAAATGATCAATTTCATGACTAAATACAACAGCAAGTAAGCCTTCTGCTTTTATTTTAACATTTTTTCCATTTTCATCCAATGCTTCAACAGTAATTTTTTCTGGTCTTGTAACATCGCCTAATTTACCCGGAATACTCAAGCAACCTTCTCTACAAACTTGAGAACCACTTTTCTTAGTAATAACTGGATTTATTAACTTAAAAGGGCCTTGTGGATTTTCTTCATCCATACTTAGATCTACAACTATAGCTCTTCTTAAAACGCCAACTTGAGGAGCAGCAAGACCTACACCATCTTTGCTAACTTTCAAAGTATCATATAAGTCTTCTAACAGTTGTTTGGCCTTTTCATCAACTTTTTCAAATGGGCGGGACTTCTTTCGAAGTAAATTATCCCCAATCTCTCTAATTTGTCTTATTGCCATTTTATTCCTTCCTTTTTGTAATTGACATATGTCACTATGACATATTATTAGGATTGATGTCGAAGCTTAGTTTGGTATCTTTACTCTTTTGGCTGTCAAAATCTGCCAAGCAATAATTAATAACATCAATTTTAGATTCATCAATTTTTGCTTTCATAAGCACTCGCCATCGATAATTATCGTTAATTTTGGAAATAGGAGCTGGCATAGGTGCAAACACTTCAAAATGATTCTTAAAGATATCAAAAATCTTGTTTGCATCATCAATAACTTCAGCTTCTTTTTTTCCAATTACAACCGCTATCATTATATCGCAAAATGGCGGATAGTTCAACTTTTCTCTAATTTTTATTTCCTGATTGTAAAATTTTAAATAATCCTGTTTTTGTGCAGTAATTATGCTAAATTCGTCAGGCATATACGTTTGGATGATTGCTCTTCCTTTTTTGTCCCCTCTTCCGCTTCTACCAGCCACTTGAGTCAAAAGTTGAAACGTTCGTTCTTGAGCCCTATAATCACCTATATTTATAGAACTATCTGCTGCCAAAACACCTACCAAAGTGACATTTGAAAAATCATGCCCTTTTGTAATCATTTGGGTACCAAGCAAAATATCTATTTTTTCATCCCTAAACTTGTTTAAGATAATTTCATGAGCATTTTTCGTACTTGTAGTGTCTACATCCATGCGAATTACCGAAGCTTCAGGGAAAACTTTATTAATCTGTGCCTCTATTTTTTGAGTTCCTGTACCAAAATACCTAATATTTTGGCTACCACATTGTGGGCAAATTGAAACGGGCTTCTTTTCTGCTCCACAATAATGGCACATAAGCTTATTTTTAGTAATGTGATAAGTCATCGAAACGTCACAATTGTCGCATTTAACAACATATCCACAGTCTCTACACATAATAAAAGTCGAATATCCTCTGCGATTTAAAAACAAAATAATTTGCTCTTTGTTTTCCAAATTTTTCTTTATTTCGTTGTATAAGAGATTACTAAATACAGTTTTATTGCCATTTGCAAGTTCATTTCTTAAATCAACTATTTGAACATCTGGTAGTCCAAAACTTGATATTCTTTCATCTAATTCTAAAAGTTTTATTGCATCAGTGTTTTTAGCCTTATAATAAGTCCTCACATCAGGAGTTGCAGAACCTAATAAAAGTACAGAATTATATGATTTTGCAATCTCTCTTGCAACATCTCTAGCATCATATTTTGGTGTAGTTTCTGACTTATATGAACTATCATGTTCCTCATCAATTATAATAATTCCTATATTTTTCATCGGTGCAAATAATGCTGACCTAGCACCTATTACTATTTTAGCTTCTCCATTTTGAATTCTTCTCCACTCGTCAAATCTTTCACCATTTGAAAGTTTACTATGAAGAATTGCTATAACTCTTCCAAAACGACCTAAAAATCTATCTGTAATTTGAGGCGTTAAAGAAATTTCTGGTACTAATACTATTGCCGTTTTTCCTTGCTCTATAACTTTTTCTATTAGTTGTAAATAAATTTCTGTTTTTCCACTTCCAGTAACACCATAAAGAAGATATTCTGAAAACTCATTTAATTTTATCTCATCCAAAACACTCTTTTGCTTTTGTGTAAGTTCTAACTTCGAAGTCTTTTTTATATGTTTTGTTAGAAATGGATTTCTCAAAGCTTCTAGTTGAAAGTCTTCACAAATTCCTCTCTCAATTAAAGCTTTTAATACTGTTGAATTAGTGTCAGTTACATCAAAAAGAATTGAAGTTGGAATTTCATCATTTTCTAGAAGAAAATCAATTATTCTTTGTTGTTTTGGAGACTTAATTTTATAATTTGAATTCTCAATATTGTGATTATTGACCACATCTTTATACTCTTTCGAAAGTCTTGCCCAACGTTCATATTTAATCTTTATTTTATCTATATTATTTGATGTTCCTGGTGGAACAAGAAGTTTAAGAGTATCTGATAAATTGCAAAAATATCTCTTAGCCATCCACTTCGCAAGCTCGAATTTCTTTTCGTCAAAGCTCCTATCACATACTTTAGAAATAGTTTTGCATTTAAATTCTGAAGTTTCTTTAAAACCAATTATATAACCAATTTCCAAACTTTTATAATTTGCAAAAGAAACTAAAACTCTATATCCAATATCTATATTTTTACCAATTTCGTATCCTTCTGGAACTTTGTAATCAAATATACGATTAAGCTCTTGAGCTGAAGAGTTTACTATTATTTCTGCAATCATCATTTTCACCTCCTATTCAACCAAAATTGTGAAAAAGTGTCCATCAAACATCAACACGAATATTATATATCAATATCTTGATTTTCAAAAGTATTATTGCTATAATTTGTTTAGAGGTGAGTTCTATGGAATTAAAAAAGTGTAAAAACTGTGGCGCTTTCATTAACTCAGAAAGTGATTTTTGCAATACATGTATAAATACTCTTTCTTACAATCGTACGATTTTGAAAGATTATTTCGATAATGGCAGTGCTACTACATTCGATTCTGTTGTAGCAGTTTCTGATCAAACTGGAGTTTCTCCTACTATAGTGCAAAATTACATGGTAGAAAATAATTACATAGATAGCGCAACTCTCGAAAAAACTAGTTTTGCTAGTTTACCATACTAAAAAACCCACTAAGTTTCTTAGTGGGTTTTTACTTTATCTTCTCAAAAATAATCTCCATCTTAATACATACTTTTCAACTATTTGTGCTACTCCATCTTTGTCATTCGAAGGAGCAATTACATTTGCAACTCTTTTTGCATAAGGTGAACCATTATCCATAGCAACTCCAAGGCCTGCATTATGAATCATATATAAATCATTAATATTATCACCTATCGCAATTATTTCTTCTCTTCTTATTCCAAGTTTATCTGCTAAATATTCTATTGCTGTCCATTTATTCGAACCAGCAGCAGAAATATCTGCATAGCTATATTTTATTTCTTTTTCTTCTCCATCAAGATTTAATTTCTTTACCGACACATGCGGAACAGGAGTAATATCTATTTCTTCTATTTCTTTTAATTTTTTTACAATACTTTTATAAACAGACCTATCTTCATCGCATATCATAAGTTTTGTAAATTTTTCTGTACAATCATTTATATAATCCCTACCAGCTACTACTTGTTTTATTCTTGCATTTGGATTGTAGTTTTGCTTGTAGAAGAATAAAGACATGTACTTAATATTTTTTACAATTAGCTCTTTTTGTGTATAAACCATGTAATAAATACTATTGGCTTCACAAATATCTAAAACCTTGTTAACAACATCTTTAGAAAGATATTTTGAATATTCAATTTCACCCGTTTGTAGGTTTATAATCGATGCACCATTTTCTGCAATTAAATATTGATTAGCACCTATCTTTTCACAAAAGTTTCTTACATTCGTAGAAATACGCCCAGATGTGAGAACAACATATATTCCTTTTTCAGTAGCTGTCTTTAGTATTTCAATTGTTTTATCTGTAAGTTCACTTTTAGAATTAAGCAGTGTGCCGTCTATATCAATTGCTATCATTTTATATAGCGACATTTTATCCTCCGTAAAAATATTGCATTTTGTAACAAATTATATTGTCATATCTTTAACACCAATATATCTATCAATTATTACAGCAATTTCTGCTCTTGTAATTGGATTGTTTGGTCTAAACGAACCATCCTCGTATCCTTTAATTAATCCATTTGATGCAGCTTTAACAATGCTTGCTTGGAATTTATTACCAACTATATCTGTAAATTTGTAAGTACTATAATCAGGAGAATGTCTTAAAAACGGATCCATTAATGCAACTACTTCCCCTCTAGTAATTGCTTTATTCATATCAAGCCTTGTTCCAAATATAAAGTCCATAGCATAATAGCCTGCAGCAAATGTATCATGTGGGTCTGCATCTTCTAAAAGTCTCATAAGAAAATCATATTCTCTCTTTGAGTAATGATTCTTATCATAATCTGAATAATAATAGATTTGTTTATAATAACCTGGAACATAGTTTAAATTTTTAAGTACTCTTGCAAGCATAGTAATAAACTCTATTCTTGTAATGTTTCCTGCAGGACCATATTCTGTCTCAGAATAACCTTTAATAACATTCATATCATATAAAGTATTGATAGAAGGTTCTGCCCATGCATAACCAGACAAATCTAAAAACTTGTGTTGTTCAACTATCTTTTTAACATATGGTTCAACTTTTTCAGTCATATCTGTATGCTGAAAAGCATCATTCCAAACTAATGCAACACGGTCTGCATTGTAATAACCATCTGCGACGTATTCGCTACCATCAATCTTGCAGAAAGAATCTAAAAATGCAATCCTATTACCATCTTTACCAGTATAAACTACGCAAGTATCAACTGGTACCCAACCATAATCATCAAAATATATTTCATTCCATGTATGTGGAATTAGTTCATATTCATATGTTGCTGGGTCAATTACTGTTTCACCTGTAGAAGGGTCTATGTGAGAACTTTCTTCAACAGCAACAGATTTAACTACTCTATATCCATCAATAATTTTTGTAGGAATATCTACAGCTCTACAAAGTGCAGCAAATAAAGTTGCATACTCTTCACAAACACCACTTAGATTTTCTAAAGCTGATAAAGAACCTTTATTGGCATAAGCAGCTCCTGAATTATATCTCATGTTAGTATTAACAAATTCAAAAATTGCTTTTGCTCTTTTATAGTCAGAAGACTTTCCATAAGTAATATCTTTCGCCTTGGCAACGATTTTTGGATTATCACTATCTACTCTTTCTTGAGGTTTAGTATACATACTATCAACGTTATCAGCACTTGACTCAGAACGAACAGCTATAGCTTCGTCAAAATCTGACATCTCGTATACTTTTTCTATAGTGACAGTCAATGAACGGCCAGCTTTATAATCTGAAACATCATAATGAGCATACAGATTGCCGTACTCATCCTTAATCATTTCATCAGGTGTAGGAAATACCTTAAGATAATCATCTTTTTCGTAGCCAACAACATCTTTTTGACCTACAT
>CAMUYU010000034.1 GCA_947164995.1 uncultured Clostridia bacterium | reverse complement strand
AACATCATCATAATTGTTGATATCAAAAGTACTCTAACTATTTTTTTCATTAGTTCTCCCCGCTTTTGTTTTAAGTTTTGATTTATATCTTTAGTAAAATACACATAAATATAGTTAAATAAATTTTACAAAAACGCCTTTTAAAAATCAACAAATCCACATTTTTGTAATATAAGTGTAATTTGAATTTTTACAAAAAAAGACGTCCTTTTTAGAAATAAAGGACGTCTTAATTATTATTTAGTAGCAGCTTTTACTACCTCTGCAAATCCAGCAGGATCAGTAACAGCCATTTCAGCTAACATCTTTCTATTGATAGTGATGTTATTTTTCTTTAGACCAGCAATAAGTGTAGAATAGTTAACGCCGTTTGCTCTAGCTCCAGCATTAATTCTAGCAATCCATAGCTTTCTAAAATCTCTCTTTTTATTCTTTCTTCCTACATAAGCATACATTAAAGATTTCATAACAGCTTGGTTAGCCATTCTAAATCTTACGCTTTTTGCTCCGTAGTAGCCTTTAGCCATTTTTAAAACTTTTTTATGTTTTTTCTTTGTAATTCTTCCAGTTTTAACTCTTGCCATTTTAATTACACTCCTTTCCTATCTCAATTATGCATAAGGTAGCATTCTTTTAACGTTTGCTGCCATTGTCTTATCAACTAATGTAGACTTTCTTAGTCTAGCTTTTCTCTTAGATGTTTTAGCATTTGAATTTAATAAATGTCTTTTGTTTGTTTGGCTTCTTTTTACCTTGCCAGTAGCTGTGATTTTAACTCTTTTAGCTGTGGCTCTGTGTGTTTTCATTTTAGGCATAATAAAAACTCCCCTTCCTAATTTTATTAATTATTTTTTGGACTAATTATAAGCATCATGCTTCTACCCTCTAATTTTGGTGCTTTTTCAGCTACTCCAACATCAGAAAGAGCTTCTGCAAACTTATTAAGAACATTGGTACCGAAACTTGTGTTGTTAAGTTCTCTTCCTTTAAACTTAATAGTTGCTTTAACCTTGTCTCCATCTTCTAAGAATTTTCTAGCATTTTTGGCTTTAAATTCAAAATCATGAGTATCAATAGTAGATGAAAGTCGAATCTCTTTAGTATCAACAATCTTTTGCTTTTTCTTAGCTTCTTTTTCCTTACGAGATTGCTCATATTTATACTTGCCATAATTCATAATCTTACAAACTGGCACATCTTGACCTGGAGCCACCTCAACTAAGTCTAAGTCCCTTTCAGATGCATAATCTATAGCATCTCCAATAGACATTTCGCCCAATTGCTCTCCTTCTTCAGAAATAACCTTCACCACATCTGCAGTGATATCTTCATTAATTCTTAAATCCTGTTTGATAGAAAACCCTCCTTTATTATTTATATAGTGGAACAAAAGCCCACATAAAAAGAAAAACTTGAATCTTTAAGACTCAAGTTACCACTAATCAATATCATTTTTACTACAACATGACTTATTCATGAATATATTAAAAAGAATATATTTAACCGATGCTCAATCTATGTTGGCACGGTGAGAAGTGGTTACTTCTTCTTAAACCTTGACTAATTTACCATGTTTTTATTGTTTTGTCAACGATTTTTTAACGAAAATCAGCTTTTTACTGAAAATATAGTTCAAAATAGTTACTATTACCTGGTTAATAATCTTAACTATGAACTCATTAACCCCTACAACAGTAGCTAATAGGAAAAATACCAAAATGTCTATTCCTATTGAAAAGACCCTAGCTGCTACAAATTTAGAAAATTCCTTTAAAACATTGGCTTCTTTGCTTTTAAATACAAAAAGTCTATTCATAATATATGCTGAAATTGTAGCAATAACAATAGACAAGATATTTGCAATATTTTCTCCCAAATTTGTGTTTCCAAGTGGTGTGCACTTTATTAATATTGCAAACGAACCAACGCATATGACAGTAGCTACTACACCATAAAAAATATAATTAATAATTTCTATCATAGCTTCTTTGTCATATATCTTTTTTATCAATTTTGAATTACTTTTCTCTTTTAAGCTTTGCATAAATTTTAAATCAAGAAAAAAATCTAAGCATTTTCTAAATAGTTTTTCCATTGTTTTTCCTTCTTTTGTTATTGGTTTGATAACGGCGAGCTCATTGCCCGCCGTTACCTATTATATTAAAAATTAAAATCCGTATCCAAATGCCTCTGCACTTCTAACTGAAATTAATAATGATGCTTCTCTTGAAGCTTGTCCTTGTGGATCAAACTTATTATCGCCTACACCTTTAATAATGTCATGACTTGCCATAAAGTAAATAGATTCAACATACCATTTACCAAAACTTGCATCATCTGCAAATTTTTCAACATATGCCATATCTACACTTGTATCTATACCAGCTTTTGCAAGAGCTCTTGTCATCATAGTTGCCATTTGCTCTCTTGTAATTAGAGTATCTGGCTCAAATGTTGTAGCAGACATTCCTTGTGTAATGCCAAGGTTATATGCTTTTAAAATCTCTTCATCATTAGTATCTGTGAATGGATTATCTTTTACTGGTTCTGCAATTTTTCTAGCAACTTTCTCATATAATCTAACTGCAACATGTGCAAATTCTTTTCTTGTAATACTCTTTGTAAAATCTTCTTTATCTAGTACTAAAGGAATTAAGCCGGTTTCTTTTGCTTTTGCTAATTCATCTAGTGCCCATTTAGAAGCTGTTGCCCATGTAGCAGGAGTTTCTGTTCTAGGGAACATATACTCAACATAGAAATCATCTTCATCATAATCTATTGGCATTATAGCTTGAGCACCATTTACTAAACCAAAGTAATCACTACGAAGGTCTTTTCCTTCATCTAATGAAACATATATATTTACTTTGTATGGTACTCCTTCTTTAAATTCTTTATCGTTTGGAGTCCATGTAACTTTATCTATTGAAAATCCTTTTGTAACAGCTGTAGCTTTTTTAGAAGGAGCTTTTCCTACTTCTGGTGCATCAATTTTAATACTAAATTGATTAATCATTTCTTTTTCTTTTACTTCTTCTTTAACTTCCTCTTTTGGAGTAGTAAATGTATAAGTTATAGTAACAAAGTTTCCAGTTTGAGAAAACTTAGCAGATTTACCATTTACCATAGGAGTAAATTTATCTGAAAGTGCTGCACCATTTAGATTATATCTAACGTTTAAAATATAATCGGTACCAGCTTGTGCAACAGGATGATATGATAAATTCCACGAAACTGTATAACCATTAACTTCTTTACATGGAATATCTAAGTTTGCTTGTTTATTAGTAATACTATCTATTGCTGTGCAAGCTTTTGGCAATGCTTCTCCAACTACAGGAGCATCAACTTTTACAGCTAAACTTTCTAAATATACAACATCTTCTGGTTGTTTAACTTCATAATTAGGAGTTTTGATGTAATATAATGGTTTAGAATAAACAACTTCTAAATCTTTAGCATCATTAATTACACCAATATTCTTTTTATCCATATTATTTTCAAGACCAGAAATTGAAGCATTATCGGCTAATTTAAAGAAAATAGTTGCTCTATACTTTCCTTCAACTGGCTTATCTGTATCATTTGGTTGTCCAACCCATGTATTTGGAATACCTGTAAGTTCATAACCTTCCCAAACAATATGATCAAGAGTAATTTTATCTGATTCAAATACTGGATTTCTATCAAAAGCAACACCATATGTTGGTTCATCAAGTGTTATTTTAACAGTAGTAATAAGTGTTGATGTAGGATTTACTATTTCAGGATTACTAATTTCAAGATCATTACTTATTGATATAATATGACCATCCTCTATCGTTTGACCTGGTCGTAATGTTCTTACAGCTAATGCTATATTTGCAAGTGCAAAAACACAAATAACCACAAATGCTATTAAAAATACTTTTTTCATATACATGCTCTCCCTTTTTCATTTTTTTTGCTTACCAATTGTAAGCTTCAAACACAAAAATATTTTACCAAGTATAAGTATATTAGTCTATACTTTATATGCAAAAAAAAGAACAAAAAAATATGTTCTAAAAAATATTTAGAACATATTTAAAATGGCCTTATTTAGCTATTTTTAAGCACAATTATACTACTTCCATTTGCAAACTCTTCATTACTTCTAGTGTTGCTCTATGTTTTTCGCCAGTAACACCTGCGCAAGCTTTTGAATCTACAATAATCTTTGTTTCAGGCGAAAGAGTTTTAAGTAGTGACGCATTTGCAATAACGCAAATATCTGTACACAAACCGCAAAATTCAACTTCTGCTTTTTCTTCTTCTGCAAGTTTTGCAACAGCTTTCATTGCACGCATTGAACCAAAAGTAGGTTTTTGCCAAATTTCAGTTTCATTTATTAAACTCTTTATCTCATCTACAAGTTCCCAACCTTTTGTAAACTTGATGCAGTGAAGAACTGGCAAGTTTTTTCCCTCTTGAGTTTCCAAGTAAGTTTCTTTAAGATGAGTATCTTTAGTTGCAAAAATTCTATCTCCTCTTTCTCTAGCATCTTTAATTTTTTGCACAACAGCAGGAACTATGCTTTGAGCTTTTTCACTTCCCAAAGAACCACTTACAAAATCATTTTGCATATCGATGACAACAAGAATTCTTTTCATCGTATATTCTCCTTTATAAAAACTATAATTCTTGGCTAATATATCACATATTGCCGTATTTTTCAATGATATTAAACAACTATATAATCATGCTCGCAAGCACGAATTAATCTATTCATTATTGCAAGTCCAAAACCTGTAGGCTCTATGCCTTCAATAATTGCAATATCTACATCAAAATCATCTATTTTCCTTAAATCAGAAAAGATATTATGAGATATTTCAGTTAGGTTATTTCTACTTCCTATATCTATTACTTTATACCCTTCATATCTTGAAGCATTTTCTGTTGAAGAAAGAATTAACACTTTTTTATATTCTTTTGCAACTTTTAATACTTCGGCAACTAACTTTTCATTGTCCTTACTATATACCAATTTGCAATGAGTCTTTGGAGCATAGTGTCTATATTTCATTCCAGGTGATAACACTTTTTCTGAAGCATCAATTTGTCCCATAACATTTTTATCTATTTCAACTTGTGAAGTGATTGTCTCTATATCTTCTTTTGTTATTCTTCCCGGTCTTAAAATATCTACTTTACCATCTACAACTCTAACTACAGTAGACTCAACACCTATATCTGTTTCTCCGCCATCGATTATATAATCTACTTTATCTTCTAATTCTTCTATAATGTCTTGCAAATTAGTACCACTAGGTTTGCCTGAAATATTTGCGCTAGGTGCAGCAATAGGTAAATTAGAAGCTTTTATTAAATCATGTGCAATCTTATTGCTTGGCATTCTAACTGCAACTGTACTTCCTCCACATGTAGCGGTCATAGCAATACCTGGCTTTTTCTCCAAAACTATCGTAAAAGGTCCTGGCCAAAAAGCATCCATAAGTTTATATTCTAATTCAGAAATGTTTCGAGCAATTTGTGGAAGCATATCCATATCTGAAATGTGAAGAATTAAAGGGTTATCTTGTTCTCTACCTTTTGCAATAAATATTTTCTTAACGGCTTCATCATCTAATCCGTTTGCACCAATTCCATATACAGTTTCAGTTGGAAAAAGTACAAGACCACCTTCTTTGATTATTTGTGCAGCCTTTTCTATGTCATTTTCAAATTGTTTCAATTGTATCTCCTCGCATATATTAATAAACAATAACTGGTTTTGTGTAGTAAACATTACCAAATATATCTGTCAATTTATAATAAATTAAGCATTCTCCCTCACCAAGAGATTCATAAGAAACTGTTAATGGTTTATCACCAACAACTAAAGTATCATTTATATAGAATTCATCATCTAGGTCACCATCTTTAGAATAATATGGTGCAACAAAATCTATTTTATCACCTTTCTTAAATTCTCTTAGTCCTCTTTCGTATAAGTCTTGATTAATTTCCTCATAATCAGGTTCATAACCTAAAACTTCTCCATCTGGATGTTCTTTATCAAAGTAAAGAATAATATTCATTCTTTCGTCATTAATTACTGCAGGAACTTTTCCTTTTTCATAATTATCTGTACGTTCAATTACTTCATAATGAATATTGTCTCCATTTATCGCAAGCCAAGTTCCATCAAACTCAACTTTTAAATCTCCTTCTTCATCTTTTACAAAGTAACTATCAATACCCATATCGATATAACCTTTTCCATCATCATACCAAGCTACCGATTCTACTTTTGTAATCTTCTCCCAATCTTCTTGAGATAAATGAAGTGCAAAATATTCATCTTTATCTTCAACTTTTAGCTCTTGAACATTTATTTTATTATCTTCGTACAATTGCATATTTCTGCTTGCAAATAACAAATCATACCAACTAAAAGCAGAATAATCTTGAGAACTTTGTGTGTAAGATTGATTATTAACTGTATATGATTGTTGGTGCCCTCCAGCAACTGCATTAGCAAATTGTTTTAAAACATTAGTATAGTCACTACCCATTCCGATGTTTTTATAAATACCAAGCATGGTATCAAAATATCTAATTTTTCTATATGGAATATAAATAGACATTCCATTTGAATTTTCAACATATTGATTTGTCTTGTTATATGCAACAGCACTATTTACAGCATTAACTAAATTTTGTGAAGCAGAAATATTCATCTTGCTTGCAAAATCTAATAAATCAATTGTATCTATGTTTCCTTCTCCAAAAGCTTTTGAAGAAGCAATTGCTTTTGAAAAAGCATTATATTTATTCTTATCAAACGAACTCGTTTTAATTTCTTTCATGAAGCTTACTAAATTAGAATAAACACTTTCTATCTTGTTTAAATCCATAACACTTAAAGTTGCATCTGGATTTCTATAACTACTATTACTTGCTATAAATGAATCAACAATTGTTTTTCCTGTAGTTGAACCAACTTGAGAAGAATCTTTAGAAAGACCATTTAATATTCTTAAATAATCCCAACCAGTACCTGGCTCTGTCTCTTCAGAAGCAACTAAATAATTTGCTGAATCTTTTAATGCATAAGCAGTTTCCATATTTGCCATCAAGCATGCATCAAAACCAATAAATTCAAACTTTGCTCCAAAATTATCTACTGCTTGCTTAATCTCATCTATAGTAAGATTATCCGACTTAGATGCATTTTCATCTAATCCAAATCCTGTTACTGCTCCACCACCATGATCCCACATGATAAGAGCATACTTTTGAGCAGGATAATTATCTTTTCCAAATTTCAAAAATCCTGCTAATGTATTTGCACTTGCCATATTTTCCATACCCAAATTATCTTTTAATAATTTAAGCTTATGATTTTCTATTGTATAAATTTGATTTGTTCTATTTGAAATTCCAAAATCATACCAACGTTTAGCTCCACCAGTATAAATTAATACATTAACTTCATCTGCTAAAGTTGATTTTAGCATTTCTTCTATATCTGAAGAGGCATATCCACCACCAGACTCTAAGTTAGAACCACACATATAAACCATTAATGTATATTTATCTTTTGAAACATTCTTTATACTTGAGTCTTCAAAACTTGCATAGTTTGAGTTTGATGAAGTTGAGTTACTGCCTCCACCTCCAAAAAGTAAATCTAATAAACTCATTGTTCCTGCATTTTCATATTCGTCTTTTTCATATTCAGATTCATATGTACTTGCACTATTAGAAGAACTCTCTTGTACAACTGTATCTTCATAATCTGTATGAGTTACGTTATAAACATAGATAGCAATGATGATAATAAAAATGATCAGTCTAAGTGTATTATTACCACTAGAACCATTTCCATTATTAGACTCACGATTTCCTCCAACATTAAAACTTAGATTAATTGGTTTCATTTTATTCCTCCCACGTTTTTCTATTATCGTGGTAATTATAGCACATAAAGCACCAAAAAACACCTTAATATACAAAAAAACTGGAGCAAATTGCTCCAGTTTTTTAATTGTCCTCCTTAGAATTCATTATATATTTGTTGTACCCAACATCTAATAAAGTATGCAATATAGGAAACATTATTATTGCGAAATTCAAGTGGGACTTGATTACTTCTATGAACTGTGAGAAGATAATCATATTTAAAGATTTGGAAGATGTTTTCTGCATCTACTATACTAATAACCCAACCTGGCTCTTTAGTCATGATATTCTTTATTG
>CAMUYU010000033.1 GCA_947164995.1 uncultured Clostridia bacterium | reverse complement strand
TCCGTTCTGATCCCAGATTCCTGTTACGTCTCCCTGAAGATTCTTCTCAAAATACAATTGAAAAATTTGAAAGAATTTGTAGCGAGAATAACGTAAAAATATACAAATATGGAAGCAAAGCAGATTTAAGTTTTGCAATACGGAAAACAAAATAAAACAGTTGTAGCAATACTTGATCAAAATTTTGCTAAAAGTATAAATAAAATGTTTGAAGATTTGAAAGGGGCAATTATTTAATGGGGAAAATGAAAGTACACGAATTAGCTAAAGAATTAGATATTCCTAGCAAAGATTTGGTGGATAAAATTAAGGAGCTTGGATATGATATCAAGAGTCATATGTCAACACTAGAAGATGCAGATGTAAAGAAAATAAAATCTAAACTTTCTGGAAATTCTAGTAAGGCAAGTTCTTCTAAAACTAAGGCTACCAGCAAAACAGAAGTAAATAAAGAAGAAAAGAAAGTTGCTCCTGAGAAAAGAGAAAGGAAGCAATTTACACCTGTCATTATAAGACGTGAAGTAACTAGAATTACTACTGACGATTATAAAGAAAAGGATAGAAATGAAGAAAGAAGTAGAACAGATTTAGGTGTTGTTCAAAGAAGAACAGATACTTCTATGAATATTAAATATAGGACAGAACCTAGAAGACCTGCTCCTATTGTAACAGGTAGAAAAGAACCTGCAAAACCTATAGCTAGGACTATTACTAAAAAAGAACCTGTATCTACAACAACTACTCCTCAAGAAGTTGTAAATACACAAGAAGTTGAAAAACAAAATACAGTAAAAGTAGCCCCAACTCAAAAAGTTCAACCTTCAAACGTTAATAATGATAAAGACTTTAAAAAGCCAGTTAATAAAGACCAAAAACCTTTTGTTAGAGATAATAATAGATTTAATAAAGATAAAGGTGCACCTCAAGGTGGATTTAATAAAAATGGAAAAGGCTTTAATAAATTTGGAGCAAATAATGTTGAAAAGGGCATAAAAGAAATCATGTCATCTAGTGTAGCTACAGATATGCCTACAAAAGAATCAGGAAAAGATAACTTTAGTACAGAGTATAAAGACAAACAAAAAGCAAATAGAAAATTTGAAGAAGAACAAGTTGTTAAAAAATCTCCTAAAAATAAAGCATCTAGAAACAATGCTGAAGAAATTAACTACGGCAAGCTAAGAGATTTACAATCAGAAACAAACTTTTCTTCAATGTTTGATGATACAGAAAGTAAAATGTTTGATTACTATGATGTATCAAAGCAAAAGAAAAATAAATTAGATAAAAAGAATAAGTTAAAGAATAAAGAAAAAGTTCATAAAGAACAAAAAATATTTGAACTTACAGATATTGAAATTCCAGAAACTATTTCAGTTAAATATTTAGCTGAAAAGCTTAAAAAGACCGCATCTGAAGTTATTAAAAAGCTTATGGGTTATGGTATTTTAGCATCATTAAACCAAGAAATAGACTTTGATACAGCATTTTTAGTTTCTTCAGAATTTGGAATTACAGCTCATAAAAAAGAAGTTGTTTCAGACGAAGAATTACTATTTGACGAGAGTGAAGATAAAGAAGAAGATTTAGTACCACGTCCTCCAATAGTAGTTGTTATGGGACACGTAGACCATGGTAAAACTTCTTTGCTAGATGCTATTCGTGAAACTAACGTAATAGATAAAGAAGCTGGTGGTATTACACAACATATTGGTGCTTACAAAGTTAAAGTAAAAGATAGAGAAGTATGTTTCTTAGATACACCAGGCCATGAAGCTTTTACAGCAATGCGTGCTAGAGGTGCTCAAGTTACAGATATAGCAATTATTATCGTAGCTGCAAATGATGGTATAATGCCTCAAACAATTGAAGCTATAAACCATGCTAAAGCAGCAGGAGTTTCAATTGTTGTTGCAATCAACAAAATAGATGTTGAAGGTGCGAACATTGAAAAAGTAAAACAAGAACTTACTGAATATGGCCTAGTTCCAGAAGAATGGGGCGGTGACACAATTTGTGTTCCAATTTCAGCAAAGAAGAGAATAAATATTGATGATTTATTAGAAGTATTACTTTTAGTAGCTGATATGAAAGAACTAAAAGCAAATCCAAACAAACAAGCTAAAGGTACTGTTATAGAAGCAAGACTAGATAAAAACACAGGTATTACAGCGTCTTTATTAGTACAAAGAGGTACTTTAAATGTTGGTGATACAATCGTTGTAGGTTCTGTAATTGGTAAAGTTAGAGCAATGAAAGATGATAAAGGAAATAAAGTTAAATCTGCTGGACCTTCTACACCAGTAGAAATAGTTGGTTTAACAGAAGTTCCTGAAGCAGGCGACGTATTCTATGAAGTAGATAATGAAAAAGTTGCTAAACATTTAATTGAAAAGAGAAAATCTAAAGAAAGAGAAGCAATGATTAATGCATCTGCTCCAGTAACTTTAGATAACTTATTTAATCAAATTGAACAAGGTAAGTTAAAAGACTTAAATATCATTATCAAAGCAGACGTACAAGGAAGTGTTCAAGCTCTTAGAAGTTCACTTGAAAAGATCAAAAACGAAGAAGCAAGAGTTAGAATTATTCACGCTGCGGTTGGTGGTATTACAGAATCTGATGTTACACTTGCTAAAGTTACAAACTCAATTATTATTGGATTCAACGTAAGACCTGAACCAATGGCAAAATCAATTGCAGATAAAGAAAAGGTTCAAATCAATCAATATTCAGTTATTTATAATGCAATTGACGATATTGAAGCAGCTCTTAAAGGAATGCTTAAACCAAAATATAAAGAAATCATTCAAGGTACAGCAGAAGTTAGACAAGTATTTAAGATTACAAATGCCGGAATGGTTGCAGGTTGCTATGTAGTTGAAGGAAAGATTTCAAGAAATTCTGGTGTAAGAGTTCTAAGAGATAATGTTGTAGTTCATGAAGGAAAATTAACATCACTAAAACGTATGAAAGATGATGCAAGAGAAGTTGCAGAAGGATACGAATGTGGTGTTCAAGTTGAAGATTACAATGATATCAAAGTTGGGGACCAAATTGAATCTTTCATCATGGAGGAAATTAAACAGTAATTTGTGTGAAAACAGAAAGAAGGAATAGCATATGGAAAGAACTGATAGAATTGAAGAAGAAATCAAAAAAGTTGTTGGTTCTTTAATAGATAACGGCATTAAAGATCCACGTGTTAATGGACTAATTTCAGTTACAAAAGTTGATGTTTCAAAAGATATGAAATATTGTAAAATATATGTAAGTATGATTGGAACTAAAGACGTTGAAGAAGCTATGGAAGGATTAAATTCAGCCAAAGGTGTTGTAAGAAAAGAAATCGGAGATAGAATTCGTACTTTTAATACACCAGAAGTTAAATTTATTTATGATGACTCAATGGAATATGGACAACATATAGATAAGATTATTAGTAGTTTAAATATTCAACATGATGACGAAGAAGAAGCACAAGAAGAAACTACTGAAAATGAAACAGAAGAATAATTATTTGTTTTAAAAAGGAGATAATATGTCTGTATTAGAGAATATTAAAGAAAATATTGATAATTCCAAATCTATATTAATTTTAACGCACGTTAATCCAGATGGAGATGCTATTGGTTCAACATTAGGATTTTATAATGCGATGAAAAAAATTGAAAAGAAAGTTGTAGCTTATATTCCAGTTCCTGATAAAGCATTTTCATTTTTACCAGGTTATTCAGAGCTTTTAACTGGACCTACAAAGCCAAATGCAAGTGATTTTGATTTAGTTGTAGCTTTAGATGTAAGTGATTTGACAAGATTTGAAGATACATTAGATTTATTTAACGCAATCGACAATTCTATTTGTATAGACCATCATATAACAAATCAAAACTATGCAGATATTAATTATATTAATGCTGTTGCATCTTCTACTTGTGAAAACTTAATGGTTATTTTAGCAAGCATGGGAATAGCAATTAATAAAGAAATCGGTGAATGTCTATACACTGGTATTTTGACAGATACAGGCGGCTTTAGATATTCTTGCAAAGCAGAAACGATGGAAATGGTTGCAACAATAATGGAAACGGGTGTTAATACTGCAAAAATATATAGAACTGTTTTTGATGTTACAACTTTAAATAGAACTAAACTTGTTGGAAGATGTATAGACAGAATGGAATTGCTAGAAGATGGAAAAGTTGCATTCACATATATGACTTTAAAAGATTTAGAAGACTTAAGTCTTGAAGAAGCTGATAGCGAAGGAATAGTAAATCTTGGACGTAACATCGACACAACAGAAGTATCTATATTTGCAAAAGAACGCCCAGATGGAAGTTATAAGCTTTCACTTCGTTCAAATGATTTTATAGATATATCAATAGTTGCTAGCAAATTTGGTGGTGGCGGTCACGTTAGAGCTGCTGGATTTGAATCAGCTATGCCTATTGAACAAATAAAACAAATAATTATAGATGAAGTAAGAAAGCAATACGAAAAGGAAGAAAAGAACGAAGAAGCATAAGAAAAGGGTGGCAATCGCGCCACCTTTTTTGGACTTGATAAGGAGGTGAATAAAGTGGATGGAATATTAATAGTAAATAAACCTCAGTGGTATACATCATTTGATGTAATTGCAAAAATTAGAAAAAACTTAGGAATTAAAAAAGTTGGACATACTGGCACGTTAGATCCAATGGCAACTGGAGTATTGGTTGTGTGTATTGGAAAAGCAACGCCCTTATCTAATGTTTTAGTTTCAGAGGACAAAGTTTATAGGACAACAATAAAACTTGGCTTAAAAACCGATTCTGGCGATTTGGCGGGCAAAATAAATGGCGTTGATTACGAAAACAATGAGCCTAAAGAATCAAGACACTTAAGCGATGTTTCTAAAGGAATATTTGAAAAGAATTTAGAAATAATAAATTCTAAAAATCAAAAGTTTAATTTTACTCAATTACAAATAGAAGAAAAATTAAAATCATTTATCGGAAAACAAGAACAAATTCCACCAATTTATTCATCAATAAAAGTTAATGGAAAAAAATTATATGAATATGCACGTGAAAATAAAAAAGTGGATATTCCTGCTAGAAAAATAGAAGTCTTTGATATATATGATATTTCTTTTAATGAAAAAGATGAAATAACATATACAGTTCATTGCTCAAAAGGAACATACATAAGAGCATTAAATGAAGACATTGCTAAAGCCTTAGGGACAGAAGGAACAACGTTAAAATTAGAAAGAATAAAAACAGGCCTTTATTCAATAGATGAAGCTGTAGATTTAGAAGAAATATCAGAAGAAAAGATTATCCCAATGGGAAAAATCTTTAATGAAAAATTAGAATTAAATGAAAAAGATGAAAAGAAATTTTTAAATGGCGTTTCAATAAAAATAAATGCAAAAGATGGAATATATAATACTTATATAAATGGTATTTTTATAGGTCTTTCAAAAGTTGAAAAAGATAATATAAAAAGATTTATTGTGTAAATTATTAATCATCATAAGGAGCAATAAAATGATTATCAAAAACGAAGAATACATAGTTGAAATAATAGATAATGGAATTGATGGAGAAGGGATAGCTAAAATAGATGGCTATACCGTATTTGTTGACGGAGCAATTAAAGGCGAAACAATAAAAGTATTAATTGTAAAAGTAAACAAAACATACGGTTTTGGAAAAATAATTGAAATAATTACTCCAAGTAAAGATAGAGAAGAACCAATATGCCCTGTATATAAAACATGCGGTGGATGTAATTTACAACACATATCTTATGAAGGCCAATTAAGATTAAAAGAAGAAAAAGTTAAAAAGACACTTGAAAAATTTGGCATTTCTGCTTCAATTAATTCAATTATTGGTATGGGAATTCCATATAATTATCGTAATAAAGCGCAATATCCTTGTCAAAATGGAAGCATAGGTTTTTATTCAAAAAGAAGCCATAGAATCGTAAAAAATGACTATTGTTATATTCAAGATGAAGAAGCCGATAGACTTGCTAAAAGGGCATTTGAACTTTTGATGGAAGAAAAAAATGAATGCTACGATGAAGAAAAAAATGCTGGGAATATTCGCCATATAATGGTAAGAGTTGGAAAAAATTCTTATGAATTAATGCTTGTAATTGTGACAAAAAATAATGAGATAAAAGGAATCACTACTATAATTGAAAAACTAAAAGTAGAGTTTACAAATTTAAAATCAATAGTTCAAAATATTAATGATAAATCAACCAACATTATTATGGGAAAAGAGTGTAAAACTTTATTTGGAGAAGGATATATAGTTGATAAATTAGGAGATTATAATTTTAAAATATCACCACTTTCTTTTTATCAAGTTAACCCTGTTCAAACAGAAGCTCTTTATAATACAGCAATAGAAATGACAAATTTAAATGGCAAAGAAACAGTATTTGATTTATATTGCGGAATAGGTACAATTTCAACATTTTTATCTTCAAAATGTAAGAAAGTTTATGGAGTAGAAATTGTTCCAGAAGCTATTGAAGATGCAAAAGAAAATGCTAAATTAAATAGTATAACTAATATAGATTATAGATGTGGTGCAGCAGAAGAATTAATTCCTAAAATATATAAAGAAGGAATTAACGCAGATGTAGTATTTGTAGATCCTCCTAGAAAAGGGTGTGACAAAGTACTACTAGATACAATAATTGAAATGAAACCAGAAAAAATGGTATATATTAGTTGTAATGTTGCAACATTAGGAAGAGATTTAGAATATTTACTACAAAATGGATTTGAGCTAAGAGAAGTACAACCAGTTGACCAGTTCCCTCAAACAGCACATGTCGAAAGTATTGCGGTTCTTGAGAGGAGATAGAACATGAGCAAATATGATCCTTTATGGAAATACGTGAAAAAGAATAATAAAGAAGAATATAAATTATCTTTTGAAGAAGTTTCTAAAATAACTGGCTTCCCATTTGATCATGCATTCTTAACATATAAAAAAGAATTGCTAGATTATGGTTATGAATTCAAAAGGTTGTCATTAAAAGAAAAATGGGTGTGGATAGTAAAAAGTAATATATAATTATTATGTGATTCAATGGTGAATTATATCTATTAAGGGAGTGATTATATATGAAATGCGAATTAAGTATAAAAGAGTTTTATGATAAATACAAGGATAGATATGTTTTTAGAATTAGAAAAGAAAAAACGATTGTATATTATAAAGGAATAAAGGCATTTGAATTGTTTGAAAATAAGAAGAGCAAATTAGTAACTTTAAAACCTTCCGAGAATACTTTTAAATGTAATCCTACAGGAATGTGTAGCGATATCGAAAAAGAAGAATACATACAAAATCTAAAAAAGCTAAATAGAGATTTAAGAGGAAAAATGACAGGAATTAAATTTAAAATCGCGAAAAAAGGTGATCTTTCTACAATATTAAGTGGATATCAAAAATTTGAGGAATACTGTAAAAATAATATTTCAAAAGAGTTGTTTGATTTTGATGATGTCAGAGATAAAATCAGTGATACTTATTATAAGGATAATTATATTAAAATTAAATTTAATAAACCACTTATAGATATGGAAAAAATAATCGACTTGCAATACAATTTCTATGATAATCTAAGAATAGATAATAAAAGCTGCCCTACGAATAGAATAAAAAATACAAAATTTGATTTTGAAATAATAATAGATGTTAAGTCTTTTGATGACTTTATAACTGTGTGTGAAAATGCAATAGACAATTATAACGGAAAAGGATGTATTGAGAAAAAATATCAGCATCAGTTTATGCTGGTTGGGGACAAAGCATCGCTGTTTGAAAAAAACAAGAAAATAATACCATTTGAGGAAGAATACCCAATAGGCAAAATTGAAAATAAATCTAATGGAAGAATAGATTGTGTGTTTTGTTCTGCACAAGATAACAATATAACGGAAATTTACTTAATAGAAATCAAGGTTGATGATACTGTTATCTTGGGGGATAATGGTGTTCTTACTCATTTAGATGATATTAAAAATGAATTGGATAATATAAAGAAAAAAGATGAATTTGTTAATAGAATTAAAGATCATATTAATTATTCAAACCAAATAATTGATATATCTAAAATGAGGCTTGAACTTAGCAGTAATTATAAAGTGCATTTTTATACTATATTTGGATATACTGATGAAAATCAACCTAAAAAAATAAAAAATACACTAAGGTCTTTAAATAATAGTAATTCTATTGCAGATTATTGTAAAAGAAATAAACTCCCTAAAAAATATAAAGATAAAACTATAAATGATTTTGTTTCAAAAAGTAATTCATATGATATTAAATTCTTTATTGAGGAAAAAATGTGGCAAATAGATGACGTTATATCAGAAAAATTTATTGATATTACAGAATATATAGTGAAGAATAATCATTAGGTAGAGGTGAAATTATGAAAATTCGAATCATTCGTGGTACCAACCAAATAGGTGGATGCATCACTGAAATATCAACAAAAAAGTCAAAAATAATAATAGACTTTGGCGAGGAACTATCTGATGATTTAAGGAAAAAAGATGAAATTGATGTTGAAGGACTTACTTGTGGTATACCAAGTTATGATGGAGTATTTATTACTCATAGTCA
>CAMUYU010000032.1 GCA_947164995.1 uncultured Clostridia bacterium | reverse complement strand
AATGTCAGTAGTTGCAATGAAACAATTATTGGAAGCTGGTGTTCACTTCGGTCACCAAACAAGAAGATGGGATCCTAGAATGGCTCCATATATCTTCACAGCTAGAAATGGAATCTATATAATAGATCTTCAAAAAACAGCTAAAAAAATCGATGAAGCTTACGCAAAGCTTAAAGAAATTTGCGATGAAGGTAAAACAGTTATTTTTGTAGGTACAAAGAAACAAGCTCAAGAATGCGTTAAAGAAGAAGCTGAAAGATGCGGAATGTACTATGTTAATGAAAGATGGCTTGGTGGAATGCTTACAAACTTCAAAACAATTCGTTCAAGAGTTCAAAGAATGAAAGAACTTGAAGCTATGGAGCAAGATGGTACTTTCGAAGTATTACCTAAAAAAGAAGTTATGAAGTTAAAACAAGAACTTGAAAAACTTCAAAAGAACTTAAACGGAATTAGAGATATGGAAGAAATTCCAGGAGCTATGTTCGTTGTAGATCCTAAGAAAGAAAGAATTGCTATTTTAGAAGCAAGAAAATTAGGTATCCCTGTATTTGGTTTAGTTGATACAAACTGCAATCCAGAAGATGTTGACTACGTTATCCCAGGTAACGATGATGCAATTCGTGCAATCAAACTTATTATCGAAGCTATGGCAAACGCTGTTATCGAAGCTAGACAAGGTGAAGATGCAGTTGCTAAAGAAGAAGTTGAAGAAGAGGAAGAAGTAGTTCAAGAATAATTTATAATTATAAATTTTTAATAGGGGGAATAATATAATGATTACAGCTGAACAAGTAAAAACATTAAGAGAAATGACAGGCGCTGGAATGATGGAATGTAAGAAAGTTCTTACTGAAGTTGATGGAGATATGGAAAAAGCTCAAGATTTACTTCGCGAAAGAGGAATCGTAAAAGCTACAAAGAAAGCAGGAAGAGTAGCTGCTGAAGGTTTAGTAGAAAGCTACAAATCTGCTGATAATAAAGATGGTGTTTTAGTTGAAGTTAACATTGAAACAGACTTTGCTGCTAAAAATCCTGATTTTAGAAAATTTGTATCAGATATGGCAAAACATATTGAAGATAACAATCCAGCTGATGTTGAAGAATTAAAAGCTCAAAAATTTGAAGGAGATACTACAGTTGGTGAAGCTCTTACAAATTTAGTTGCTAAGATTGGTGAAAATACAACATTAAGAAGATTTACTCATTTTGTTGGAACAGACAACAATTATGTTGAAAGCTATATTCATGGCGATGGAAAAATTGGTGTTCTAGTTGAATTCGAAGCTCAAAACATGAGCACACTTAAATCAAATGAAGAATTCAAAACAATGGCAAAAGATATTGCTATGCACGTTGCTGCTGCTAAACCAGAATATTCTTCAAGAGAAGAAGTTCCAGCTGATGTATTAGAAAAAGAAAAAGAGATAATTAAAGCTCAAGCAGTTAATGAAGGAAAACCTGCAGCTATTGCTGAAAAAATGGTTGAAGGAAGAATTAACAAATTCTATAAAGATGTTGTTATTACAGAACAAGAATTCGTTAAAGATCCTGACTTAACAGTTGCAAAATTAATTGATAAAGTTGGTGCATCTTGCGGAGCTCAAGGACTTAAATTTGTTAGATTTGCTAGATTAGAGCGTGGCGAAGGAATCGAAAAGAAAGAAGAGAATTTTGCTGAAGAAGTAATGAAACAAATTAATGGATAATTGATAAGGACTGCCTTTAGGCGGTCCTTTTTTATACGTATTTTTTGTTTTTTATTGTTGTTAATGCATATTTCTTGTGCTAAAATTTACATTGAAATAAAGAAAAAGGAGCAATTTATGTTATCAATTAATGAAAAACTTATTCAAGAATTTAGTTTAAAACCATTTCAAGTCGAAAATGCTATTAAACTAATTGATGAAGGAAATACAATTCCTTTTATTGCAAGATATAGAAAAGAAGCTACTGGTCAAATGTCTGATGAGCAACTTCGTGATATGTTTGATAGACTTACTTATTTAAGAAATCTTGAAAAACGTAAGGAAGAAGTTATTCGACTTATTGATGAACAAGGAAAACTTACAGAAGAACTTCAAGCAGAGATAGAAAAAGCTGAAACTATGACTGAAGTTGAAGACTTGTATAGACCATACAAGCAAAAGAAACGTACAAGAGCAACAATTGCTAAGGAAAAAGGATTAGAACCATTGGCACTTTATATATTTGCACAAGAACCTGCAACATCACCTTTAGAAGAAGTTGCAAAAGAGTACATAGATGCAGAAAAAGGTGTAGAAACTGTAGAAGATGCTCTACATGGTGCTTCTGATATTATTGCTGAAATCATTTCTGATGAAGCAGAATATAGAAAGAAAATTAGAAGCATGATTTATAGGATAGGTCTTATAGTTACAAAGGCAGCTAAAGATGAAAAGTCAGTTTATGATATGTACTATGATTACCAAGAACCTGTATCTAAAATTCCTAGCCATAGAATTTTGGCAATTAATAGAGGAGAAAAAGAAGAGTTTTTAAAAGTTAAAATTGATGGAACTGATGATGAAATTATTAGTTACCTAACAAAACAAACTATAAAGGAAAATTCTCCTTATGAAGATTTCTTAAAAGAAACAGTAGAGGATAGTTATAAAAGATTAATCAAACCATCTGTAGAAAATGAAGTAAGAGGAGAACTTACAGAAAAAGCAGATGAGCAAGCAATAAAAGTATTTGGACAAAATGCTAAAAAGCTACTTTTGCAACCACCACTTAAAGATTTGGTTGTTATGGGATTTGACCCAGCATATAGAACTGGATGTAAAATTGCAGTAATTTCAGAAACTGGAAAGCTTTTAGAAACTACTACAGTATATCCAACAGAACCTCAAAATGATGTTGAAGGAGCCAAAAAGAAATTATTAGAACTTATTGAAAAATATAAAGTTAATATGATTTCAATTGGCAATGGTACAGCATCTCGTGAATCAGAAATGTTTGTAGCAGATATGATTAAGGATATTAAGCATAAGATTTATTATGCAATAGTTTCTGAAGCAGGGGCATCTGTTTACTCTGCATCAAAACTTGCAACAGAAGAATATCCTGATATTAACGTTTCTTTAAGAGGAGCAATTTCTATAGCAAGACGTTTACAAGACCCACTTGCAGAACTCGTTAAAATTGATCCAAAGAGTATAGGAGTTGGACAATATCAACATGATGTTAACCAAGCAAGATTAGAAGAGTCTCTTGGTGGAGTTGTTGAGGATGCGGTTAATAGTGTTGGCGTAGATTTAAACATTGCAACACCATCACTTTTAAAATATGTTTCAGGTATTTCAAAAACTGTTGCCAATAATATTGTTAAATATAGAGATGAAAATGGTAAAATAAAAAATAGAAAAGAGCTACTTAAAGTTTCAAAACTTGGTCCTGCTGCTTTCACTCAATGTGCAGGTTTCTTAAGAATTAGCGATGGAGATAATCCACTAGATAATACTTCTGTTCACCCAGAAAGTTATGAAGCTGCAAATAAATTATTAGAAAAATTAGGATTTAAGGTTAATGACTTGAAAGATAATCTTGCAGAAGTTAAAATTAAACTTGGTAGTGTAAATACAAAAGAGTTATCACAAGAACTTGAGATAGGTGAACCTACTTTAATAGATATTATTAAAGAGCTTCAAAAACCAGGTAGAGACCCTCGTGATGAAATGCCAAAGCCAATTCTTAGAAGTGATGTTTTAAAATTTGAAGATTTACAAGAAGGAATGGTACTTACAGGAACTGTAAGAAATGTTATTGATTTTGGTGCTTTTGTAGATATAGGAGTAAAGCACGATGGATTAGTCCATATTTCCGAACTTTCTGATAAATATGTTAAAAATCCAATGGATGTTGTATCAGTTGGAGATATTGTGAAAGTTCGTGTAATAAAAGTAGATATGGAAAAGATGAAAGTTTCTTTATCCATGAAGAATGTAGAGTAAATTTTTATTTTTAGGGAGGTAAAATTATGAAAAAATTATTTTTATTGTTACTAGCATTAGTTGTAGTTATTTCTTTATGTGCTTGTGGAAAGGATAAAAATCCTGCACCAAGCGGAAGTGGTGAAAGCAGCACAGTAGAACCAACAAATAATGAAAGCGCTTCAAACGATAAAACACGTGTTGAAACAGATCCATATAATGCACAAGTTACTAATGCTGTTATTCAAGCTTATTTAGACAAAGCTGCAGAAGTAGAAAAAAATCACAAAGCTGAACAAGCAGGTATGATTGATAACAATCCTGATTTTGATATTTCTTCATTAAGAAATCTTCAATATGATTTAGTATTCTTTGATGAAGATGATATTCCTGAATTAATAGTTACAGATTTAGGATATAGAGTTGCTATGTACACTTATGACGGAGAAAAAGCTGTATATACTATGGTTGACGAATACGATGATGGTGCAGAACGTGGCTGGTCATATGGCGTAGGCGGAAATGCAGGATATGATTATATTCCAAGAGGAAATGTAATTAGAAACTTTAGCACTGCTTTTGCAGGACTTATCAGATATGTAAGTTATTCAAAATTAGACAATGCATCAAAACAATTAGTTAAAATTAACAAAGGTGACCTTGCAGCATGTTACTTTGTTGATTCAAATAAAAATGGACAAGTAGATGAGAACGAATATGATTCATATGTTGAAGAACCAACTATGTATTTAATCGGAGATAAAGTAGTATCTAGCGGTGATTATAATGCACAAATCATTGAAGGAGACTTTGATGAGTTAACAGCTAGAAAAACATATGCTGATTTCAAAACAGCTTTAGAAGGAATGTTAACAACTAAATAATAAAATAAAAGTCATCTGGAAAATCCAGATGACTTTTTTATTTTGTATTCAATGATTCATTTATTATGTCCCACGTTTGTTCAACGTATGATTTAGTTTCTGCAGAGTATGGAAAGATTAAGTCACTAGGTATATCGAGTTGCTTTGCTATGTCATCAACATAAGATTGAACTTTTGTTTTTGCTATTTTATCAGCTTTTGAACAAAGTACAATATATCTTCTTCCAGTCGATTTTATATAATCTAGCATTGTTATATCGTTAGTAGTTGGTTTGTGTCTAATATCCAAAAGTAAAATAATTAAATTTATATTCTTTCTATTTTTTAAGTAGCTATTTACAGAAGTAGCTACTTTTTCTTGTTCGGCTTTAGACATTTCTGAATATCCATAGCCTGGTAAATCAACAAAGTAAAAATAATCATCTATGTTATAAAAATTTAATTGACGAGTTTTTCCTGGAGCAGAAGAAGTTCTTGCAAGAGCTTTTCTATTAACCATAGAATTTATAAAAGAAGATTTTCCAACATTTGATTTTCCTGCTAAAACAACTTCTGGTGTTTTACCTTTTGGATATTGAGACTTATTCATAACCGATATTTCAAATTTTACATTATTTAAGTTCATTTTTATCACCAAATGCATTATATATTATTTTTTGCTTTTTTTCCATAACATTATGATATAATATCACTAGTGGTGATTTTTTATCATTATAAAAAAATAAAAAGGATGACATATGGAAATTACATTATTAGATTATTTAGTAAACATCATACACAATCCAATATTAATAATTGTATCTATTTTGGTATTAGGATTAATGATAGTAAATGGAATGACAGATGCACCTAATGCTATTGCAACTTGTATTTCAACTCGTGCAATCAAGCCCAAATCTGCTGTTGTTATGGCTGCTATCTTTGATTCTCTAGGCGTATTTCTTATGACTTTCATAAGTAGTAAAGTTGCAAGTACAATGACTAACCTTGTAGATTTTGGAGATAATAGTAAAGTCTCACTGATTGCTCTTTGTGCAGGTATTGTTAGTGCAATTCTTTGGGCGCTACTTACAAAACAATTTGGAATACCTTCTTCTGAAAGCCATGCATTAATAGCAGGAATTACAGGTGCAGCAATTGCAATTTCAAAGAATTTTTCTTCTGTAAATTTTGATGAATGGAAAAAAGTATTATATGGCTTAGTTATTTCTTCTGTACTTGGTTTTGCATTAGGATATTTTATTTCTAAACTTGTTAAATTTGTTTGCAAAAAAATGGATAGAAGAAAGACAAATAAATTCTTTAAGAAGACACAAGTTGGTTCTGGCGCTTTAATGGCATTTATGCATGGCGCACAAGATGGACAAAAGTTTATGGGAATATTTTTACTTGGAATATTACTTACCTCAAATATTCCTACAACAGAAAGTAGTATTATTCCATTGTGGTTAATTATTCTTTGCTCTTTAGCAATGGGTGTAGGTGTATTAACAGGTGGATATAAGATTATTAAAACAGTTGGAATAAAAATGGTTAAAATGGAGCCATATGAAGGAACGTGTGCAGATATTGCAGGCATAGGATGTTTGCTTCTTTCAAGTTTTACAGGTGTTCCAGTTAGTACAACACATACAAAAACCACAGCTATTATGGGTGTGGGTGCATCAAAGAGACTATCAAATGTAAATTGGAGTATTGCTAAAAGCATGGTAATATCGTGGTTTTTAGTATTTCCTGGATGTGGAATTTTAGGATTTGTTATTACGAAGTTATTTTTAATCATTATGTGATTATATTAAGGAGATAATATGAAAAAAGAAGAACTTAATTATTTTGATGAATTTATAAAAATGGCCAATAATGCAGTAGAAATATCAAAATTGCTAAAGGCTTTTATGCTTGCATATAACTATGAAGAGGCAAAAGACAAAGAAAAGAAAGTTCATGAACACGAAAATAGTTCGGATAAGATTCAACATAACATACTAAATTATCTTATAAAGGATTTTGTGCCACCAATAGATAGGGATGATATCATTAATGTTACTAGAAGACTTGATGATGTTATCGATAACATAGATGAAGTCGCTATAGACCTAGATATTTTGGCTGTCGAAACATTAAGAGAAGATGTTCCTAAATATCTTGAACTTTTAGAAGTTGCAACTAATAAAATGTACGAATTATTTACAAAATTTAAAGATATGAAAGATTATGAAACAGTTAAAAAGCTTGTAGTTGCCATGAATGGGGTTGAGGAGCAAGGAGATAAACTTTATCAACATTCATTAAGAGATTTGTACACAAATGAGAAAAATCCAATAGATGTTATTAGATGGACTACAATTTACAACAGATTTGAAGATTGTTTTGACTCAATAGAGCATGTGGCAGACTGCGTTGATGAGATTTTTATGAAAAATTCATAAAAAATCAATTTTAATTAACATAATATTGCTATTTTTTATAAACTATGCTATAATATATCCGTGGCGATAAAGATTTCGTCGATGCGATGTATGGCATAGTTTTTTCTATGCTAAATAATTTAACATCGCTAATTATTTGGTATACCCCGCTTGTGGTGGGGGTTTGCTCTCTGCGAGGAGGGTGATATATTTTCATTTTTTGTGCACAAGGAAGTAGGTTCGCAAGAACTGGACTTTCAAATTTATTACTTTTAGGAGGAAAAAAAATGAAAACGAACATCAAGAAGGAAATTTTGGTCTATCTTTTGGGGGCACTGATTATTCTGGTCTTTGCTCTTTCCATGAGTGCTACCGCTCATGCCGATGGAGCAGAACCCCAGTATTTTGCGGAGCCGAGCCTGGCTTGGGTTACCTGTTGGAGAACTTCAGTAAGGCCTGAACCTAAGGCCGACGGGCGGATTGATTATATCTACAACGGCGATTACCTCGCTGTTCAGGGATTGATTACCGCAAATGGCGATACTTTCGCTATTGTTCCGCTCAGGTCGGTGGGCATCAATCAGGATGGTGTTGGTTACGTAAGTTGCCATACCATTCAGTTTGGACCCAAAAAGTATGTTACCAACTATTATGGTGCATGGGCATATTGTGCTCCTTCAGAGCAGGTGCCGTGTGTCGGCCAGTTGGTGGCAGAAGAAACTAGAGTGGTGCTTGGAGAGGTACAGGATGCTCAGGGTTACACCTGGTATAGCATCCAAATTGATGCCGACAGTCGAGGTGCTGCCTTCCTTAGAAAAGAGTGGGTTTGTGAACCTTATTCTACTTCTGAGGACCTGGCCAAGGAACAGCAGGTGAAGGCGACTTATCGTTCTCCATATGCACCAGTAGTACAGCCGCAGACTCCAACCACAATTATTATTCAGCCAGAGCAGGGAACCACCATTTATGCAGGTTACACTGCTACGGCGGCTCGTGACACCTTTGTCTATTCAATGCCGGGCGACAATGTAGTCGGGACATTGAGACAGGGTGAACAAATCTACGTATACCAGGTAATCGGCAGCAATGCCCAGGTTGTGTGGAACAACCAGTGGGCGACCGTTGCTTTGGTTGACCTTTATTAATCTTAAGGTTAACCGCCCATAAGAAGCGTGCAAATATGCACGCTTCTTTTTATTTGTATTTAAGATTTTAAAAGAGTTAAAATGGTTGTTGCTTTTTGTAGGATTTGATATAATTTTTTTGGAAATTTGTTTTAGAAAGAAGATATTATGAAAATACAATTAATTATAGGAATAATATTCATTTGTATAGTTTTCATTTTCTTTATAGTTTATCAATTACTGTTTAAGGAGTACTCTTTAGTTCGAGGTACTTTTGAGACACTAGTTAAAGTAATAGAGACTAGAGATTTAATTCTTATGAGACTTTTGCCAGAAATAAAGAATAAAAAAATAAAAGATGACATGACGGCTTTAATTGGTGAAAGAATAGAAGCTAAACAACTAGGAAATGATAAAGTAATAAAGATGGATGTTAAGATAAATAAAAAACTAGATAAAATAGAAACGAAAATTAACAAGAAAAAAAAGACTATCA
>CAMUYU010000031.1 GCA_947164995.1 uncultured Clostridia bacterium | reverse complement strand
GAACATGCAAATGTACAAAATCAATCTTTTCTTCACTCATATATTTATCTTCCAAATCATACTACGTTTATATATGTAATATAACATTTTTATGTTTTTTAAACAACAATAATAATACTATTGCTTTTTACGTCTTTTGCGGTTTGAAGCTTTCTTAACATTCATCATCTTTAGCACTTTATTGTAAATACTAAACTTGTCTAGATAAAATACTTTTTCTAGTTCTTCTCTTGTTCCATGCTTAATGTATTTATCTGGATATCCAAAGAAGAAAGATTTAACATCATTCATTCTAGTAATAAGACCTTGAACTTGGCTTCCAAGTCCTCCAATTAAATAAGCATCTTCAATAGTAATAACATTTTTAGTTTTATTAATTGAATTAACAATTGTGTCTTTATCAATAGGTTTTAAAAATCTTGCATTAATTACTTCTGCTGATAACTTATTTTTCTTAAGCATATTTGCAACTTCAAGTGCTTTACTAACTACATTTCCATAAGCAACAATTGTTAAATCTTTTCCTTGCTTTAAAACCTCTGCCTTTCCTAACTCAATAGGTTTAGAAGCCATAGTCTTATTATCATCTTTTATATCTTCTACATAGCTATCTCTTGGATACCTAATTGCAATCGGTCCATTGTGTTTAATTGCAAATTTTATCATTGCTTCAAGTTCGCTTCCATCTTTTGGTGCAAGTAATGTCATGTTAGGAATACTAAGTAAAAAGCTTTCATCTAATAAGCCTTGATGAGTTTCTCCGTCAGCGCCAACAATTCCAGCTCTATCTATAGCAAATATAACATGCAAGTTTTGAAGTGCAACATCATGCATTATTTGGTCATATGCTCTTTGTAAAAATGTAGAATAAATCGCTACAAATGGTATGTATCCTTGTGTTGCTAATCCCGAAGCAAAAGTTACTGCATGTTGCTCTGCAATACCAACATCGTAAAATCTATCTTGATAAATCTTTTTATATTCAGAAAGGCCAACACCATCTGGCATAGCAGCTGTGATTGCAACTATTTTTTCATTCTTAGCAGCTTCTTTTACTAAAACATCTCCAAATTTCTTAGAATATGATTCTGAAGAAGATTTTAATAATTCTCCTGTTTCTTTATTAAATGCTCCAATTCCATGAAACTTATTAGGGTTTTCTTCAGCAAATTTGTAACCTTTACCTTTTTTCGTTACCATATGAACTAGAACAGGTTTATTAAGTGCTTTTGCTCTTTCTAAATAGTCTGTAACACTATCAATATTATTACCATCAATTGGTCCTAAATAAGTAAAACCAAATTGTTCAAAAAGAACACTACTAGGGATAATAACATGTTTAATAGAATTTTTAATATTCAAAATTAATTTAAATATAGGGTTTCCTATCAAAGGAATTTTCTTTAAAATACTTTTAATATCTCTTTTACTATTTGTATATACAGCTGTTGAACGAATCTTATTTAAATAATTAGAAAGTCCGCCAACACTTTTTGAAATAGACATTTGATTATCATTTAATACTACAATAAGATTTAAATCACTAACATTGCAATTATTCATTCCCTCAAATGCTAATCCACCCGTTAAAGCACCATCACCAATTATAGCAATCGTATAGTTGGGATTTCCAGAAAGTTTGTTTGCAGTTGCTATTCCAACAGCAGCAGATATAGAAGTACTACTATGTCCTGAATTATATAAATCGTGTTCACTTTCATAAGGCTTTGGAAATCCACTTAATCCATTAAACTGACGTAGTGTATCAAATTGGTCTTTTCTTCCTGTAAGAATTTTATGTACATACGTTTGATGTCCAACATCAAAAACAATTTTATCATCAGGAGAATTAAAAATATAATGTAACCCAACTGTTAGCTCAACTACACCAAGATTTGGTGCTAAATGTCCACCAGTTTTAGATACTTTATCTACTAAAAATTCTCTAATTTCAGCACATAGCATAGGAAGTTCTTTTATATTCAATTCTTTTAAGTCTTTAGGACTATTAATCTTATCGAGTAAAAAACTCATGATTTTATAACACCGTTCCTTAATACCTAAATTTCATGTGGACGTATTATAGCATGAATATGGCAAAATATCAATAAGTTTACATAATTTATAAGGCAAAAAATAGGCGATTGATTAACCTATATTGTAGGTAACCAATCGCTTAATTGTATTAGAATGAAACGTATCTTACCAAGTATGCAATCGCACTAGATAGTTCTTCTTCTGTAGCACTAGCATTGTTAGCAAGAGCTTTGAATTCTTTTAACTTTGCAGTAAACTCTGCAAATGTTGGACTTGAATATGTCCAATCACTCTGTGAAATAGCTTCACCCTTTGCAATTAAAGTTTTTAGATTGTTACGTGTTGTATCATCTGTAACAGAAACTAATAGTTTTAAAGCATTATTTGTTCTTGTTGTTAAATCATTAATTTTATTAATTTCTGCTTGAATTTCACCATTTGATAGTTCTTCTACTTCTGATGCACTATGCAAATCTTCATATTCATCTTTAATAACATCAAATTTATCTTTGAAGCTGTTAAAACTGTCTTCTGTATAGTCTTCACTCTTTCTGCCTTTTGCATCATTATAAGCTTTATCTAATGCTGACTTACTAGAAGTATATGTTGCTAAAAGTTTTAGTTCTAACGCATCAATTGCTGCTTCTAAATTATTTGATTGATTCTTAATTTCAGAAAGGCTTGCTGAACTTGTATCAAATTTCTTAACAGATGTTAATACACTATTAAATCTATTAAATGATTCTTCTGTATAGTCTGCTTTATTCTTAACTATATTATCTCCTTTAGTAATCAAGCTCTTCAAATAATTAATAGCATTTTGTATTTCATCATTTGCTGTATTTGTAACTAACATATTTATAGCTTTTCTTACAGCTGAAATTTGGTCATTAATCTTAGTCGTAGTTGTACTTGCTAATTTAACTGCTTTAGCAGATTTAAGTGCATCTGTTAGAGCTTTGAAACTTGCAGCTGTGTAATCACTAGATTTTTTAGATTCGCCCTCTTTAATTATAGCTTGTAAATCTGCAAAGGCACTTCTTAATTTTTTATCTTCTGAAGTGGCACTCTTTAAATTATTTCTTGTATCATTAATTTTCTTTGCAGCAAGTTCTAATTTTGCGGCAGAACTTGAATTATCTAAAGCATCTACACCCGCTTCATATGCTTCTCTAAAAGGTTCAAATGTTGCAACAGAATATGAGCTTTCCTTATTAATTAATTTTTTAGCAGCTTTTATTGCATCTTCTAATTCATCAGTTGCTTCTGAAACAGAAAGTTTAGAAACTATTTCATCATCGTCAACAGAATCCTCAAATACAATAATGTAATAAACTTCTGCGTATCTATATGTATCTGCTTGATCAAATTCTTCTTCGATATCTTTTAGTTTTCCTTCTCTAATATTCTTTTCAGTATCTATTAGATATACATAGAATTCAACATCTGATGTAAGAGAAATCTTATCTGCTTTCTTTAATTTAATTGAATTAGATGAAAGTTCTTCTATATTAACTGCATTTTTAAGTAAAGATTCATTATGAATAATTGCACGATCATTATTATCTAATGAGAATAGAATAACTGTATTAACTGAAAGTTTTTCTGAAGTGTCTGAAAGAGCAATTTCTTTATATTTGCCATCAGGATTTTGATATTCAAATCCTTTTCTTCCATCAACAGTAAGTCCGGTTTCTGTAACAATTCCAGCGTATACTGTAGGAGTACCTATTAATACCATTCCAATAATTTTTTTCTCATCATAAGTAATATATGCTGTTTCGACTTCATCATAATTAAATACATAAACCATTAATTCATCATCTGGTATATCATATTCATTATCATCTTTATCATACACTGTACCTTTTTTGATTTCTTCTACATCAACTTCTTTTACAGTGTATTTATCTGTAATATCAAACGACCAGAAAGTTTCTTCTTTATCATCATATAAGAAATCAACTTGTCTCATATACATTTCTTCTAGTTCTATATCTTCTGAAGCATAAACATCTTCTTTTCTACTATTAGCTTTATCTCTAACAGTAAGAACTCTATTATCAAAATCTATATCAACAATTACACCATTTTTAACACATGTATACCCTTTGAAATTTTCTTCTATTAAAGGTGTACTATCTCCATAATTTGCTGTACCATTTGAATTTGTAGAAACAATCTTTCTTGTATTAGCCATCAAGGTGTTTACCATCATATTTGCAATATTACCTCTTATAGCTGCATCGGAAGAACTATTAGCCGTAACATTTTTAAGAATACCTGCATCATTTGCTTTCTTCATATATCCTGTTGGATATTTTTCTGTTTCAAGTTCCTTTGTATAATTTAATGCTCTTAATAGCATCGTTGATGCTTCAACATAAGAAACTGAATTACTTGGTTTGAATGAACCATCTGGATATCCTTTTATAATACCAAGATCGCTTGCACAATTAATATATCCAGAAGCCCAGCTATTTTCTACAACGTCAAAATAGTCTGTTTTGCCTTTTAGAGCATCAGCCGTTTTTTCCTTTCCTAATGTTACTATAATAAGCTTAGCAAGTTCTGCTCTTGTAACAGTATTGTTTGGCTTATATGTACCATCTTGATAACCATCAACAATTCCAAGAGTAGATAATAAATCAACTGATTTTTCATATTTAGTATTTTTAACATCTGCAAAAGTTTTTGCAAATGATATCGAAAACATCGATACTATAACTAAAACAACCATTAAAATAATAAATATTCTTTTCACTTTAGTTCCTCCTAGTTCTTAAACTATTTTGCTTTTTACATATCTTCAGAAATAACAAATTGTGAATTCAAGCTGTCATCAATATAAACAGAAAGCATAGCGCCAACTTCTTTGTTAACTTTAAGTTTAATACTTCCTTCTTCTTTTTTGTGGTGACCTTCATATTCAATACGTTTTCCAAATATTATTCCACCAACTTCTTCAACTCTAACATCAAATTCAGATTTCCAAATGTTATCAAACTTAATGTCAACATACATTTCTCCATCTTTTAGAGTTTCTTCTTTCTTTGTAGTTTCTTCAGCATTTGCATTAATTGTTTCTATTGCTTCTCCTGAAATTTTAGAAGTATCTGCTTCCATATCATCTAAAATCTCTTTAACTTGCTCTTCATAATTTCCATTTACATATGAGTAAATAAATTGAACATCATTTGATTTTAAATCTTTAATATAAACTTCTGTTGCTATTCTAAGATATACTGGTCTCCATCCTATATCTGCTCTTGGGTTACGTCGTGACGCAGTAATCTTATATAGAATTTTATCTCCCACAACAAAGTGTTGTTCAACTTCTATAATATATTTTTCTGTATCAGGCGAAGTAGCTGAAGCACCTTCAGCCTCTTCACCAATCTTTGCGCTTAAATCTATTCCATATCTTTCTGCAAAATCATTTTTTTCTTTATCTGTTAATAATGATTGGATCTTTGGCAAATCTTTTTTGTATGTTAATATATATAATGCTTGCTCTAATTTATCACAGAAAAATTCATAGCTAAAGTTTCCACCTTCTGATGACTCAAATGGAATTGCAACATCAATTTTATTTTCTTCTAAGTCAATTGAATAAACTTCTCCATTGTAATAGCCACCCATACTTCCTGTACAAGGAAGTCCAGCACATACAACAGCATATTTATCAATAGCATCTGTACAGATAACTGCATATTCCATATCATCTTCATAGTTTTCTTCAACTCTATATAATTCTTTTTCTGCTAATTCTTTTCTTTCGTTGCTCTCAACGTTGTGTTCAACTAAAACAAGTTTATCTTCTTTTGTATCTAATAATGTATAATACAAAATTCCATTTCTTGCTGTTAATAAGTTATAGTTATTTGTTGTAGTAGGATTATCAAAATCAAACATTTTTATTGAAAGTGTTTGGGTATCAATTCTATATAACACATTGGGATTGTCTTCATTTTGATAATATACAGCATGAGCAGGATAATCAAAAGCAACATAGTAACCTTTTGCAAGTTCAACCGTATTTTCACCTTGCATATTAACTGTATATAACTGACCATTATTATTGCTTAAATAAAATCTATCATCCATTATATAAAAATTTGTAGAAGAAGTAACTTTAAATAGATTTCTAATATTTCCTTTTGTATCAATTTTATTTAAATATCTTTGAGAATTTGCATAAATATTTAGACCATATTCTGGATATATTATTCCTTCTGTTCCAAAGTCTTGGTCTCCATATTCTATAAAATATATTTCATCTTTATAGTTTACAACACCTGTACCATTTCCATACACCTGTACAGTTTCTAATGGTTCTTCTTTTTTATCACCCGAAATAACTATAGCTGTAGATTCATTTGAAATAGGTTCGTTTTTCTTTAAACAACCACCTAGAATTACAACGAAAATGCATAAAACAAGTATAATAATTAAATTCTTTTTTATCATAATAATCTCCCTCTTTACATTGTCACTAATATTGTAACATAACAGAAAAATAATCAAAACATTTTTGTAATATTTTTTGATTTTATTATTATGTTAATTAAATTAAAAATTTCCACATTTCTTTATGTTAAAAAACGTGCTATAATATGGGCGATTGGAGGAATCAAATTGGATAAAAAAGTATTAGATAATTTAGACTACTATAAGATAATAAATCTTTTGGAAACATATGCAATTACATATTTAGGAAAAGAGAAAATAAATGCCCTTTTGCCTTCTTCAAACGAACTAGAAATAAAACATTGGCAAGCAGAGACAAAAGAAGCAACCTCATATTTATTAAAGCAACATGATATACCTTTGTCTCCAATTTCTAACATTGATGAACAATTAAATAAAATAAATATTGGAGGAACTCTTACAATACAAGAATTATTAAAAGTATCTGATATTTTAAGAGTATCTCGTAAACTAAAAGCATCTTTTTCAAATGGTGCTGTTGAAAAAAATGAATTTCCAATACTTTGTAATTATTTTGATAATTTATATTCAAATCAAAAAGTTGAAGATGAAATAGCGCGTTGCATAAAAAACGAGGAAGAACTAGACGATAGAGCAAGCGGCGAATTATATAAAATTAGAAATGAAATAAAAAACTCTGAAAGTAGGATTAAAGAAAAGCTAAATTCAATTCTTCATACAAAATCAAAATTCTTACAAGACCAAGTAATTACATTTAGAGACTCAAGATATGTATTACCAGTAAAAGCAGAATATAAAAATGAAGTACCAGGATTAGTACACGACCAATCTGCAACAGGAAGTACATTATTCATAGAACCAACTTCTGTTTTTAACTTAAATAACGAGATTAGAGAATTAAAACTTAATGAAGACCAAGAAATAAAGAGAATTTTAATGTTACTTACACAAATGATAGCGCCAATCGTAGAAAGCATATCTTTTGGAATTAAAAATATTACTCAAATAGATTTTGCATTTGCAAAAGGAAAATATGCTATTTCTATAAATGCATTTGAGCCTATATTTGTAGATGGGTATTGCAAATTTAAAAATGCAAGACATCCACTAATTGATGAAAATAAAGTAGTTCCAATTACAATTTGGTTTGGAAAAGATTTTAAAATACTAATTATAACAGGACCAAACACTGGTGGAAAAACTGTAACATTAAAAACTTGTGGACTTTTATGTTTAATGGCACAAGCTGGTCTACAAGTGCCTGTAGATGAAGGCTCTGAATTTAAAATATTTGATAATATATATACAGATATTGGTGATGAACAAAGCATAGAACAATCATTATCTACTTTTTCAGCACATCTTAAAAATTTAGTAAACATATTAAACAACGTAACAAATAATGATTTGGTTTTAATAGATGAAATTGGTTCAGGAACTGACCCAGTTGAAGGCGCAGCAATAGCAATGTCAATACTTGAATACTTATATAAAACAAATTGCTTAACAATTGCTACTACACATTATAGTGAATTAAAGAACTTCGCTATACAAACAGTTGGCATTGAAAATGCTTCATGCGAATTTGACGTTGATACTCTTATGCCAACTTATAAATTATTAATTGGAGTACCTGGTAAAAGTAATGCATTTGCAATATCAAAGAAATTGGGTTTAAAAGACGAAATTCTAGAAAGAGCAAAAATCTACCTTACAGACGAAAATATCAAATTTGAAGACGTCCTATCCTCTATGGAGATAAATCGTAGAAAAGCTGAAGAGGAGAGGCTTAAATCAAAACAGATGCTTAATGAAGCCGAAAAGGTTAAAACAAATTTAGATAAAGAAAAAGAAAGAATAAATAGACAAAAAAATGAAATACTTTCAAAGGCTCGTGAAGAAGCACGTGATCTTCTTTTAGATGCTCAGAAAGAAGCTAATGATATTATTAAAGAACTAACTTCTATGAAAAAAGCAAACTCAAAAAATACTGGTAAAAAAGCTGAAGAAAGCAGATCAAAATTAAAAAAGAGTTTAAGTGAAATCCAAAATGATTTAATGGCACCTAGTGATATTGTTATTCAAAATCCAATTAAGAAAGAAGATATCATCCTTGGAATGAATGTGTATATTCCATCACTAGACCAAGAAGCAACAATTTGTAGGTTACCAGATAAAAACGATGATGTACAAGTTCAAAGTGGAATTGTTAAACTAAATATACATATATCTCAACTAGAAAAAAGCAAAGAAGATATTAAAAAAGAAAAACAAAGAAAAACTTATACTCCATCAAATAATTTCAATAAAACACAAGATATTAAAACTGAAATTATGCTTTTAGGAATGACTGTAGATGAAGCGCTTCCTATCTTAGAAAAGTACTTAGATGATGCATATTTATCTAATGTTGGTAGTGTACGAGTTGTGCATGGAAAAGGAACTGGCACTTTAAGAAAAGCAGTTCAGGATTATCTAAAGAAAAATCCTCATGTTAAAAGCTATCGTGCTGGAATGTTTGGTGAAGGTGACATTGGTGTTACAATAGTTGAATTAAACTAAAAAATAAAGCTCTGAAACTTAAGTTTCAGAGCTTGTTTTATTTAAAGTCCTCATAAGATTTTATGGTCGCATTGGGAATATCTCCTGTAAATCTAGGAGTACCAACCTCTAAGTCAAAAGAAGCTAATGTTTTGAAAGTACTAGCTTGACCAATAATAGGTGAAAATTCAGGTTGGTCTAATTGATATGTTTTTTTCTTATTTGGATTTGGCATAGAAAACTTATCAAAAAATCCCATTAACTCATCTCCTCATTC
>CAMUYU010000030.1 GCA_947164995.1 uncultured Clostridia bacterium | reverse complement strand
TAGCTCAGTTGGTAGAGCAAGGGACTGAAAATCCCTGTGTCCTTGGTTCGATTCCGAGAGTAGGCACCAAAAAAGACTGCAAATAATTTGCAGTCTTTTTTTATTTAAGTAATAAAATATTATTATTGTGCCTCTCTCCAATCCCCTTCAGGACGAATATCTGAATTGTCTTCTATTTTTAAATATCTTGCATAATATTCTCCAAGCCTACTATATGTTGGGTCATTAAAGAAAAACTCGTTCCACCAGTTAAACCACGCCCAAAATGATTTGGTAGCTTCAACAGGCTCATTCATTTGGGGTTCTTCAATTTCTACACCATATCTTCGAGTTTGAAGCATGCAGTAGTCTAAAGCATTCTTATACTTAGCAGACTCATTCTTTGGAAAGAAAATAGCAGACTTGCTGTTTTCCATCCGATTAACAGCATTAATGAAACTTGCAATAAGAATAAAAAGATCAGATTCAGAACAAGATGTCGGATAATAAGGGTCAATCAGTAGACCTCCAGCATATTTGCCAAACTGTTTGGACTCTTCCATTTATAGTGTCCTCCTAAAAATATATTTAAACAATCGGTATTATATCACGTGTTAACATAAATTTCAATTCTTTTTAGGAACTATTGTTAATCTATATCCTATAGCATTTAGGTATTTGATTAATGTTGATAATTGAGGAGTTACCACATTTGTTTCTATCCTTGCAATTGTTGTTTGTGGAATTCCAGATAATTCACTTAATTTTCTTTGAGACATTTTTCTTTTCTCTCTTGCTTCAATTGTTGCGAGTATTAATTGCTTTTCAAGTCGAATTTCTTCTTCCTCTTCTTCAGTAAAATTAAGTTCTTTTCTTAATTCTTTCCAATTAGTCATAATAATCTCCCCTTTCTTTGTAAAGATTAAGCCTTCTTTTTGCTTTTTCTATTTCTCTTTTTGGTGTTTCTTGAGTTGTTTTCATAAATTGAGATAATACTATTATTTTATTGTCTTTAATAAAAGCATACATAAACCTATCCCTTAAAGGTCTCAGTTCCCATAATTCATCTGTTACTTTTTTCACAAAAGGTTCCTTCCCTTTTTGACCATATTCTTCTAAATAATCAAAATATGCAGCTATTTTCTTTGTCTTTATTCTCCCATCTTTCGAATTATTTTTATCTAAGTTTTTAATATATTCTTTGATATCACTAAAGCCCCTGTCATCCTCATAAAAAACAATCTGATACAATACAAGCTCCTTTCTTATATGATAACATAAATGTAATCAAAAGTAAAACAATTTTGTCATTATTTTTTTTATTTTATCTATATCATCTCCTTCATATTAGATTTCATTTCATACATAGGATTAATTAAATAACCTGAATGGTTATGAAAACAAAAAAATAGAAGCTACTGAAATGTAGCTTCTTTAATTTATTATAATTATGTTGTAATGTCAATAAATATGTTCTTGAAAATTATGTAAACTTATGATATAATACTACTCGTGTGATAGTTTTTCAAAATTCAACTTTATGATTATAAATATTGGAGGAAAACAATGATTAAAATGCTTCGGAATATTATTGGTTGGCTTATTTACTTTGGTTTAAGTTTCCTTATTTCTGACAAGTTCGGTTGGACGTCTCAAGGTCGAGCTTTTTTTTGCATTTATATTGGTTTCGATATTCTTATTTTCGTCCTGTTTGTTGCTTTTTTGACACTTTCAGCCTTTAATAAAGATTTGCGTGACCTTGCCGGTCTTTTCACTTTCGAAATCGACGTTTTGAGGATTGTTGATATTCTTATTACACTCCTCGCATCTTATATCACTACAAAGTTATTAAATGTGGACTATTTTAAAGCATTCCAAATTATGACTTTGGGCCAATGCATTTGTTTAAGTTACACTTATAATAAAGAAACATAACCTACAGCAAAAGTCCTCAGTTTCAAATGAAACTGAGGACTTTTTTATAATATAGCAACTATTGGTCGCAACAGCATTTTATCTCCAAACTTCTTTGGTATTAGGCTACGAATTTGTAATATTAGTCCCTTTACGCATTCTTCAAATTATCTTTTGCTTGTGCCATCATAAGCTTAATTCTATTGAATTGGTTTGTCTCAGAAGCACCTGGGTCATAGTCGATTGGGCTGATGTTTGCCTCTGGATATTTGCTTCTAATTGTCTTAATAACACCTTTTCCAACTACGTGGTTTGGTAAGCAAGCGAATGGTTGAACACAAACTATGTTTGGAATACCATGTTCAATGTATTCACACATTTCTGCAGTTAAGAACCATCCCTCACCTGTTTGGTTACCAATAGATAAAATATCTTTTACTTTTGTCTCTAGTTCCCAAATATCTGGTGTAGGCATGTATCCTTTTTTAGATTCTGCTAATGCTTTATTAACTGGTCTTTCCAAAATGTCTATTAATCTTATTGCAATTTTAAATACTGTAGATAATTTCTTATCTCTATTTAAAAGCATATTGTTTGTAATTTTGTGTGTGCAAATAAATTTTATAAAGCCCATGAAGTCTGGATTGATAACTTCTGCTCCCTCTTCTTCAAGTTTTTCTACGATATGATTATTTCCATAAGGATGATACTTAATCAAAACTTCACCAACAATACCTACTCTTGGTTTCTTTTGTTTCATATCTACTTTTATTTTCTCAAAGTCATCAACCATATCAAAAATTACTTTTTTAAATTCTTTATAAGTTCCATTTGCAACTACTTCTTTACACTTAGGCATCCACTTATCATATTTCTTTTGTGTATCACCTTTATGTACTTCGTACGCTCTATTTCTAAATGTAATCTTTTGAATTAAGTCACCCATGATTACTGCTTTTAAAAGTGTTTCTGCAAGTTTAATATCTATCTTAAATCCATCAGATTTTTCCATACCAACTACGTTAAATGAAATAATTGGAATGTTTGGATAGCCTGCATCACGAAGTGCTTTTCTAATAAATCCAATATAGTTAGTTGCCCTACAACCGCCACCTGTTTGTGACATGATAAGTGCAGTTTTATTTAAATCATATTCTCCACTTTCCAAAGCTTCAATCATTTGTCCAGTTGTAAGAATTGATGGATAGCATGCATCATTATTTACATACTTAAGACCTGTCTCAACTGTGTGCTCTGTACATTCTCTTAAAACTTTTAGATTATATCCACAAGATTTCATTCCCGCTTCTAATAATTCAAAATGAATTGGAATCATTTGAGGGCAAAGAATTGTGTATCCTTCTTCTTTCATTTGTTTTGTATATCTGATCTTTTTAATTTCGTAATCGCCTTTTGCATCTTCTTTTTTGATATTCATTCTCTTATTCATAGAAGCAAGTAATGAACGAATTCTAATACGAATAGCACCTAAGTTATTAACTTCATCAATCTTGATTAGAGTATACATGTTGTTATAACTCTTTAAGATTTCTTCAACTTGGTCGGTTGTAACCGCATCTACTCCACAACCAAATGAGTTAAGTTGAATCATCTCTAGGTTATCATGCTTACCTACGAAATCTGCAGCTGCGTACAATCTAGAATGGAATACCCATTGATTAACTACTCTTATAGGATCTTTTAGTTCTCCCATGTCTGCAACTGAATCTTCTGAAAGCACGCTTAAACCTAATGAATTAATTAAAGTATCAATACCATGATTTATTTCTGGGTCTACATGATAAGGTCTTCCTGCTAAAACGATTCCTTTTAAGTCATGCTCATCAATATACTTTAAGTATTCTTTTCCTTTATCTCTTACATCTTTTTTATATTGTTGATATTCTTTTTCAGCTGCCTCAACGGCCTCCTCTACTTCTTTCTTAGTAAAGTTGTAATCTTTAAATTGTTCATTTTCTAAAACTACCTTTACTAAGTTCTTTAAATCATCTAGTGGTAAAAACGGATTAATGTATTTTACTTTCTTTAAATTTTCAACATTGTTTTTCAATACTTCAGAATATGAAATAACTATTGGACAGTTATAATGATTTTCTGCTTTTTCAATTTCTTTTCTTGAGTATTGAACACAAGGATAAAAGATTGTCTCTATGCCACTTGCTATCAATGCTTCTATATGACCATGTGCAAGTTTTGCTGGATAGCAAACACTTTCTGATGGCATACTTTCCATACCTTTTTCATAAGTCTTACGAGTAGACTTTTCTGATATGATAACTCTAAAGCCAAGCTTTGTAAGGAAGGTAAACCAGAAAGGATAATCTTCATACATGTTTAATACTCTAGGTATACCAATTACTCCGCGTTTTGCTTCAGCTTCTTCTAATGGCTTGTAATAATTAAATAGTCTTTCATTTTTATATTTATACATATTTGGAAGCTCACCTGCTTTTGCAAGTTCCCCGCTTCCTTTTTCGCAACGATTACCAGAAATAAACTTCTTACCATTTTCAAACATGTTAATTGTAAGTAAGCAATTATTCTCACATCTTCCACATCTTGCATGAGATGTTTTAATAGTAAGGTTATCTATTTGTTCTGCATTTGAAATTGTTGAACGATATTCCATATCTAAGTTACTTTCATATTGCTCTTTTGAAAGTAAGGCCATACCATAAGCACCCATAAGACCTGCAATATCTGGACGTATAACATCTCTTCCTACTATTTTTTCAAAAGCTCTTAAAACTGCATCATTATAAAAAGTACCACCTTGTACTACTATATGGTCACCAAGCACTTCTGTGTTTCTTACTTTCATAACTTTTTGAATAGCATTTTTAATTACTGAATATGAAAGTCCAGCAGAAATATCTCCAACTGTAAAACCTTCTTTTTGTGCTTGTTTAATTTTTGAGTTCATAAATACTGTACATCTAGAACCTAAATCAACTGGTCTTTTAGCGTCTATTGCTTCTTTAACGAACTCTTGAATAGAAATATTTAAAGACTTAGCATAAGTTTCAATGAACGAACCACATCCTGAAGAACATGCTTCATTAAGCATGATGTTATCTATGCTTCCATCTTTAATCTTTATATATTTCATATCTTGTCCGCCAATATCCACAATGGCTGTACAATCAGGTTCAAAGAATTTTGCTGCTGTGTAGTGAGCAATAGTTTCAATTTCATTTAAGTCAACGTTTAACGCTGTTTGAATTAATTTTTCTCCATAACCTGTAACTCCTGAATAACGAAGTTTTGCTTTCTCTGGAAGTACTTTATATAAATCCTTAAGCATGTTCATAACACTTCTTAAAGGATTTCCTTCATTACTTCCATATTGTGAATAAAGAAGCTTAGATTCTCTATCGATTAATACAATTTTAGTTGTAGTAGAACCTGCATCAATACCTAAGAAACAGTCTCCTTCATAGCCTTCTAACACACCCTTTTCAACTGTATCTTTTGCATGTCTTTCTTTAAAAGCTTTATAGTCTGCCTCATCTTCAAATAATACTTCAATTGATTCAGACATATCTTCTTTATGATTTTTTAGTTTTTCAACTTTTTTAGCAAGCTCTTTTGTAGTAATAGGTTTGCTTTCAACAGAATCAAGTGCTGCACCTTTTGCAACAAGTAAGTGAGCATCTTCTGGAATAATAACTTCATCTGGAGTAAGCTTTAATGTTTCAATAAATCTTTTTCTAAGTTCTGGCAAATAATTTAAAGGGCCACCTAAAAATGCAACATTGCCACGAATTGGCCTTCCGCATGCTAAACCAGAAATAGTTTGGTTAACTACTGCTTGGAATATTGAAACAGAAATATCTTCTTTTGCTGCACCTTCATTAAGTAGTGGTTGAATATCTGTTTTTGCAAAAACACCACAACGAGAAGCTATTGGATAAATTGTTTTGTAATTTTTTGCATACTCATTTAACCCCATTGTATCTGTACTAAGAAGTGATGCCATTTGATCTAAGAATGCTCCTGTACCTCCTGCACAAGTACCATTCATACGTTGCTCGATAGATTTACCAAAGTAAATTATCTTGGCATCTTCTCCACCTAACTCAATTACAACATCTGTTTTTGGTATATATTTTTCAACTGCTCTTTTACAGCTAACTACTTCTTGAATAAATGGTACTTCAAGAATTTCAGCAACTTTTAAAGCTCCACTTCCTGTAAGTGCAATTGTCATTTCTCTATTTGGAAATTTTTGAATTAGTTCATTTAAAACTAAAACCATTGTGCCTCTAGCATCACTAAAATGCCTTCTATATAGTTGATGTAAAACTTTAAAATCTTTATCAAAGACAACGGTTTTAATAGTAGTAGAACCTATATCTAAGCCTATATGTAATAAATCTTTCATTTTTTCTCCTTTTTTAACAATTGGAAATTGCTTCTTTTTTTATTGGCGAGCATAACTCCCCATTACAATAATCGCCCCATATTATACCAAAAAAATAAGAATTCGTCAAAATATAACGAATTCTTAAAAATATACTAAAAATAACAAAAATTTGGCATTTTTTACTCAAAAATTGCACTTTTATCCACCAAAAACCATAAATGAAACAATCATGGCAACAGCATTATTTATCATATGCATTATTACGCTTGTCCAAATATTGTTTGTTTTTTCATATCCAATAGCTAAGCAAGCACCTATTGCAACATATGGTAGTGAAGAAACAAATATATTAAGTAGACCATCTTCATTTATCGCATGTAATGAACCAAAAATAATTGCAGAAACTACTATAAATACATATTTATTTTTTATCATTCTTCTAATGCAACCTCTAAAAACAAGTTCTTCAATAAATGGTGCCCAAAAGATTGCTAATATTGCAAGATATATAAATGGTAGTTCATTTAAAGCAGTTTGATTTGTAGTAAATGGTGCATTAGTAACAATAATTCTAATAATGTTGAAGAAAATCATTGTTGCATAAGAAATGGCTAAAAGCTTAAAAATTAACTTTTTATATCCATTTTTATTTGAAAGAAGTGCTTTAAATCCTTCTTTTAAATCATCTTTAAATATAAAAATAGCTAAAAATAAAATTAATAAATCAAATACTACACTAGTGACATTTACAATAGTTTCAACATGAATATTTTCAATAAATATGTTCTTCAAAACTATTAAACCTATGAAATGTAAAAATGCATAAGCCACAATAAAGCCAACAGCTTTTATGACGTCTTTTTTATCATAATCTTTTAATGGTAATGGTTGAACTTTTTCTATTTTATCTGGGAAATCATTTTCATTAACTCTTTTGGTAGTAGCTGTAATTATTAAAGCAAATAATGATATAAACCACGATACAAGACTAATATCTAGTGCCATTACCAAATTAATAGCATAATAGAAAATAATTTTTCCTTTTTTCTTTAATATTTTATTCTCGCTAGCAAGTTCAATTATATGTAAATTCGTTAATAAAACAATAAAAATAAATACATAATAAACTCTAGTAAAATATGCTCTTAAATCAAGTGACTCAAATATGTCAAATGTATTAGACGAAGGCTCTATTTGTGGTAAAGATTGGCTTACCTCTTTAACATCACCGAGAAAGCCCATTTGCATGTCAACAATTTGAGGAACATTTGCAAAAGCAAAAAGCATAATAGCAATCTGAATTATAGAAGTAATGACATAAAAATATTTTCTCATCTTCTTCTCCTATTTTAAGCAAAAGTACACATATACATTATTAGAAAATTTGCTTTTTCAGTAAGATTTGATTTTAAAGCTTCATCAACATTTTTGAATGGTTCAACCTTTTCAAAATCTCCAAAGGTTTCTAGCATATCAACAAAATCTTTTGGAATTTTATCTTGGTCAGAGCAATCAAGCATTTGGTAGAATCTATATGCTTGAGCCATAGCAACCTTATCTTCTGATGTAACTTCTTCAATATTCATATCGATCCTCCTCACTACTTATGAATTATTTCATTCTCACTACTTTCACTAATATTTTTAATAGTGATTGGGCGGTGATCTTGATTAATAATTACTTTTTGTTTTAAGCTATTTAAACTCTGAGCACTAATTCCAGCTTCTTGCATAAGCTTTTTTACTTCTCTAATGTATTCTGCTGCGTTTGAAAGCTTTGATTTACTAACATCACGAGTAACCTTTTTAGTTCCTTCTGTAATAGAAAGCTTATCTTCAGTTTCTTCACTTAATGCTTCCTTTCTAGCTTCTTCAATATCTCCCATTGTTTTAGAAATAACTTCTGCGATAATTCTTAATCTATTTGTATTTAAAGAACTAACTCCAGTATCGTGCCATTTTCTAATAACTTCATTATTTCTTGCCATTTCATCAAAATCAATCTCTTCATTTCTTAATTGTTCTGCAAAAGTATCTATGTCTCTTTCAGCATTAATAATGATAGTAGCATTATTAGGTTGGTCAACTGGTTCTAAAATAAAATATCCATTTGCTTTAAATACAAAGTAATAAACGCTATTTTTATCAGGAACCGGTGTACCTTTACTTGACTCTAAAACCTTACCAGTCCATGCAAGGTTTTTATTTGAAACTTTATCTATGTACTCTTGTTGTTCAGGAGAAATAGAAAATGGAGTCTTTTCATTCCAATGTCTCTTTTCTCCTGTTGTAGTAGATTTTTCTCTAATAATAGCTGCTCTTTTAGTCTTGATGTCTGCTTCAATCATTTTAAAATTACTAGGATCAGTAATATCCATTTCTAAATCTTTATAATAATTGAATGCTCTAAAGTAATCTTTTTCAAGTTTTTTCTTATCGTCTTCAGATAGCTCACCAAATGCAAAATTCATAAATAGTTTGGTGTACTCTCTTCTTGCAAAATCCATATCTTCAAAATTATAGTCTTCATTAATAACAAATTCTTGAATCATAAAGAATGGAAGTGCCTCATAAGCTGGAGCCTCACTACTAGAGTATGCAAACATCTTCTCTGCTTTTTCAATCTCTGGAGCAAAGCCACCCCAGTCTTCAAAATAAAATATGCTTTCAGGTAGCATAAGAGTATTAAAATACCTTCTCTCATTATCAAAAGAAAACACTCTTTCTGAAAACTCCTCTGGTTGTTTTGAAGCAAAGCTAATAAAGTTTGCTTTTGCAAGTGTAGCTTTAGCATCTTGACCAATAATAAATTTATTATAATTGTCTAAACTATCTTCTATATTTTTTCTTAATGATTCATCATTAAACAAAATCGTGCCACTTTCTTTTGCAAGCCATTCACAAGCTTTCATATTTTGAGCAGTGTAAATGTATTGAAGAATTTTTGGCATCTTTGTTCTTGATTTAACTTTTTCAATTTTAGTATCAATTTTATCTACTTCTTCTTTTGAAAAACCAAAATCTAGGAATGTTTTGTCAAAAAGATATTCTTTAACAATGCTTAAATCTAATTTTGTAAATAAATGGCCTTCTGAGTTTGGAATACTTGACTGAGAAACAACGCCTTTATTAAGTCCTTCTTTTTTCGAAGAAAAGTACTTTTTAAATGCATTAGTTTTTGCATAGAAAATAGTACCTTCTGGCGAATCTTTAAAAGAAGTTTCAAGCTTTTTATCTCTTCTACTTAATAAGAATTCTGTTTTACTATTTCCATTTGTGATAACATCTTCAAGAATAACTGCCATAACTTCTGGTTTATGATGTTCCCATTCTTCAAGCATCTTCTCAAATACATTTCTGGTAAAATCTTTATCTGAAGAATTTTTTGCTTCCCAATAAGAAGAAAGCCATTTTCTTTCTTCTTCTTGAACATCTTCTGGATATGGACCACTAACACGGGTTGCGAAAAGATGATTAAGCTTTTCATTCAGTGAATCTATATTTATTTGAGGCAATTCTATTTTCTTAAAATCAGCCATTTTTTCTCCTTCTTCCTGACCTTCTAAATCATTCCAATACTTCACAAATAGTGTACCATACCTATAAAATACAATCTTTTAAACACAAAAAACGTTACAGAAATTTAATTTAACTGTAACGTTTTGAGATTTTATGCTTATTTATTTAACACAAACGTAGCTACACTACATTAGGATTAATTCATTATCTTTGCAATCAATTACAACTTGGCTTTTTGGTAGTATCTTTTGCTCCAAAATCTTCTTTGCAACTAGTGTTTCAAGTGATTTTTGAACAAATCTCTTTAAAGGTCTTGCACCAAATACTGGGTCATAACCATTATCTATTAAGTAATCTTTTGCCTTATCTGTCAAATTAAGTATAATTTGCTTATCTTCTAGTCTCTTATTTAAATCAACTAGCAATAAATCAAGGATTTTACCAATTTCAGGCTTTGTTAAAGGCTTATACATAATTATTTCATCAAGTCTATTTAAAAACTCTGGTCTGAAACTTTGCTTTAATACTTTTTCTACGTTTTCTCTAGCTTCTTTTGTAATCTCGCCATCTGCTGTAATGCCTTCCAAAATATAGTCAGAGCCTAAATTTGATGTAAGAATGATAATGGTATTTTTAAAGTCAACTACTCTTCCTTGTGAATCTGTAATTCTACCATCATCTAAAACTTGTAAAAGCACATTAAATACATCTGGATGAGCCTTTTCAATTTCATCAAAAAGAATTACTGAATAAGGTTTTCTTCTAACCGCTTCTGT
>CAMUYU010000029.1 GCA_947164995.1 uncultured Clostridia bacterium | reverse complement strand
AAAAAGCTTTATTCATTTGAAATTCCACAAGAAGCGATAGATGAATTAAAGCTTTTAGCTAAAATATATACAACGCAAAAATTAGATAAAGAATATACTATACAAAAATATTAAAATATGTGTTATATTAAAAATATATGAAGTGCAAAGGAGATATTTATATGAAAAAGATTTTGTCGGTTAGTCTAATTTTAATTATAATGATTTTTTCAGTTGCTTTAGCAGCCAATCCTAATACACCACAATTCTTACTTGATAGATTCAAAATGAAGCTAGGAGATACACAAGCTATAGCAGGTATTATTAATGGAAAAATCGACTACAATAATTTTGAAAGTAGTAACGAGGATGTTGTTGAAATTCTTCCAAATGGAAATTTAAAAGCTAAGACAACAGGTTATTCTACATTAACTTATACCTATCAAAATAATGGAAGAGATGTTGTTATTTCTTGTCATATAGAAGTTACAAGATATGATTCAACTTTTGATACTATCAGTGGAACAGAAAAGAAAGAAACAGTATATATCACATTAGATTTAGGTGATTATAAAGTTGTTGAAAGTTCTAATGCAGCAGCAATACCTGTACTTCCTAAAGTAACAAGAACAGGTTATATTTTAGAAGGATGGTATACAGAAGCATCTTTTACAAATAAAGTAAAAGATAATCAAAGATTCTTCACAGATGCTACTTTATATCCAAAGTGGTTAACACAAGCAGAATATGATGCTAGCAAAGCAGTAGCAAGCGCTTTATATGACGATACGACTGGCCACTGGGCACAAGTTGCTATTGATGCAGTTTCTTATAAAGGTTTGTTTAATGGAGTAGCAGAAAGAACTTTTGGACCAGAAATTGTTATGACAAGAGCTATGGCAGTTGCAGTTATAGGAAGACTTGAAGATGTTGATGCTTCTAGTTATAAAGCAAAATTTGATGATGTTAAAGAAGATGCATATTATGCAGGTTATTTAGCATGGGCAGTTGAAAATAAAATCGTTACTGATGTTAAAAATGATAAGTTTAGACCAAATGATGAAATCACAAGAGAAGAAGTAGCAGTTTATATTGCAAACTATATGAATTATAAAAAATATGATGCAGATAGAATACTAAGCCTTCCATATAAAGATATTGATGAATTGTCATCAAATACTAAAGAATGTTTAGATTTACTTTATAACACAGCTATCATGCAAGGAACATCTACTACAACATTTGAACCAGCTATATCAGTTACACGTGCACAAATGGCACAAATCTTCTATAATTTATATAATTTCTCAATGAGATATAAAGGATAGTTTTAATAAAACTAATAAAGAGCCCGATGTCTATTGACATTTGGGCTTTTTTACATTATATTATTTACATAATGTTTAAAGACTTTTTTTCATAGATTTTTTATAGCTCTATGGAGGTGAAATGTTGGTTAATTTACTACATTTGTGTGAAACCATGACAAAAACCTACGTAAGTGAAGCTGAAATTAGGGTACCTATGAAGGTATTTAAGAAATTTGCAGATAGGAATCATTTTTTAGTAGAAATGAGGATAAAGAACAATAAGCCTAGGTATCGGCTTGTAAGAAAAGAAATTCCTATATATTTTATTTCCGGTGAAGAGGAGAAAGAATTCAAATTTTTGGATTTAGCAGATCTTCATATTGGACATAAAAAGTTTGAAGAATTTGCTTTAAGGAATAAACTAGAGTTTGCAAAGCACCAAGAAATTAAAAGGGTTTTTATAGCCGGAGACTTGTTTGAGGGTTGCTGTAACTCATGCGAATCAAAGTATTTAGCTCAAATAAATCAAGCTTATTCCATTTTTAAAGATTATCCTTTTGACTACTATGTAATAAATGGAAATCATGATTATTCTTTCGAACAAGCAGGTTTTGAAAACCCTATAAAGAGGCTATCCAAGATGCTAAAATCCGATGGGATTAACTTTAATTATTTTGATACGTATCTTATGGATTTTGTCATTTGCGGAGTCATAAAGCGTGTTATGCATATAGAAAAGTATGATTTTAACAAGCGGAGAATAGCCCCAATTTTGAAGCTTAAAAGCTTTGAAGAGGAGGGATTACTCCAAAATTATTGTTGTGGTAAGTTTTATCCAGTAAGATTTTTCCAAGTAGGCCATATTCACGTTAATGTACAGATGTACTATGCAAAAAAGAAGATTTATATTTCCCAATCAGGCTCATTTGTAGACAAAGAAGCTTTTGATGACCTGGGAAATATTATTCAGGGAACAGTTGTAGATCAGAAAGTATTTATGAATTAAGGTGGCTTTTTGCCACCTTAATTTTTGACAAGATTTACATAATGTGGTATACTATTTAAGTAGGTTATGTCCTATTATTATTAACCTCAATGAGGTACCGCTAGCATTTTTGCCAGATTTTGGCTAATTTTGAAAAATGTAGGCGGGGAAAGGAAAGAAGAAAATGGATGAAAAGAGATTCGCCAACATTGTTGGTGAATTGTCGCGGGAGTATTTGATTCCGTTTCAAGTCTCGATTGCCCTCGGGACAGAAAGGAAAAACTATGACCTATTTAAGAGGGACATAGAAGATTTGGATTTTCTAACTGTAGGGCAATTAAGGGATTTACGGGCAGGAATCGCTCGCAGAAAAAGAGTACTCTCTGAGGTGCTGTCCTCTGAAACGTATGAGGCACTGAATATTGCCTCGATGGGGCAGAAACACTCAGAGCGGTTAGCTCACTTTATATGGGACAAGGCTATGTACAGAATTCAAAGCTGAATCCCATAAATCCAAAAAAAGCCGTGAAATGATAAATTTCACGGCACTTTCTTTTTTATTTCATTAATTATTCAGCTACTGCTTCACCTGAAGGAACAACCTCAGTTTCTTCAGCTCCAGCAGGTACTGCATCTCCAGAACCAACTAGACCATCAAGAGCTTTTTGTATTTCCATTGGTGATTTTTGGAATACATCAGCACTTATATTAGTGATACGTGTTCTAAGAGTTGTATTTCTTGCTTCTGACTCTTCATACATTTTAATGTAACTGTCACGCTCAGCTGCAATTCTAGATTTGTCACCATTAAGTTTGATAACTAAAATTGAAGCAATTATCAAGATTACTAAGCATACAATAAACCATACGCTCATCTCAATGATTGGTTTTTGAGCTTCATTCTTTTCTTCTGCCATCTGATTCACCTCCCTTTGAGAGTTTTATCTTATAGTACAATTGTTGTTATTATACAACAAAACATTTCTTTACTCATTCATTATATAGTATTACTTATTTTTTTGTAAACTAAATGAGCAATTTTTATTATTAAATAATCATTACACCAATGTTACAAATATTATTACTATGATATAATAATCAATGAATAACTTTTTGATAGGAGAGAAGTATGAATAAAATTATCATTGAATCAGAAAAATTAAAACACAATATTGATATTATAAAAAAACAAAGTTCAGCAAATGTTAAAGATGAAAACTCTAAAACACCTGAAATTATTGCGGTTTTGAAAGATAATGCATATGGTGTTTCTTTTCCTATAATGGCGAAACATTTACAAGAAAATGGTATTTCATTTTTTGCAGTTACTGATGTTTATGAAGCATTAAAATTAAATGAATGTTCTACTAATGCAAAAATTTTAATTTTAAATTCTACATCAATAGAAGAGGAAGTTAGAATTATTGTTCAAAATGATTTTATTGCATCTTGTGGAAGTTATGACTCAATAGATGTTTTAGAAAAAATTTCAAAAGAATTATCAAAGAATACAAGATTTCATTTAAACATAGATACAGGTATGTCTAGATTTGGATTTAGAGCAGATGAGTTATTAAAAACATCTTCTGAAGAAAAGCTTTTGATAGATGAATTGTCTGAAAAAATAAAAGGATTAGAGAATGCAAAGCTAGATGGAATTTATACACATTTTCAGCAATCATATGAAAATGATGTTACAAGAACAAAAGAACAATTTAATGATTTCATTAATGTTATAAATAGACTAAAAGAAAAAGAAATAAATGTAGGGACAATTCATTGTTGTAATACATCTGCATTTTTTAAATATCCATATATGCATTTGGATGCAGTCAGGGTAGGTAGTGCATTTTCAGGAAGAACACAACTAGGAAATAGTACAGGTTTAAAACGTCTTGGATATTTGGAAAGTCAAATTTGTGAAATAAGAGATCTTAAAGCAGGCGACAAAGTATTTTATTCAGGAATGTTTGTAGCAAAGAATAATATGAAAGTAGGAGTAGTTGAAGCCGGTTATACAGATGGCTTTGAACTATCTGGACCTAAAGATAATTTCACCAATAAAGATAAATTAAGACAAATAAAAAACATAATGTCTAGTCTTTCAAAAGATACAAATAATTATGTTTTAGTAAATGATAAAAAATGTATGGTTTTAGGAAGAATAGGAATGAAAAATTTTGTTTGTGATTTAACTAATGTTGAAGACGTAAAAGTTGGTGACAAAGTAAAAATAGATGTTAAACTTTCTCTTTGTGATACAGGAATAAAAAGAGAGGAAATATAGTATGAAAAAAATTACATTATCAATTGAAGGTATGACATGTTCTGCATGTTCAAATGGCTTAGAAAAATATCTAAATAAGCAAGAAGGTGTAGAAGAAGCCAATGTAAATTTAGTGCTTAGTAATGCAACGATTAAATATGATGAAAAGAAATTAAATCAAAATGATTTAGATAGATTTGTAAAAGAAGCTGGATTTAAAAGTGTAGGAATTTACAAGTTTGAACTTGAAGAAAAAGTAAGTAATAAAGAAAAAATTAAGGTTTTAGTGATTTGCATAGTTTCTTTGATTACCTTTTATATATCTATGGCTCATATGTGGAATTTACCCGAAGTTCCACTTTTTGCATGTGAAAAAAATCCACTTAATTATGCAATTTTATTGCTATTTCTTAGCTCAATAGTTTTAGTGTTTGGATTTCATATTTTAAAAAATGGATATAAAAATTTAATTCATAAAACACCCAATATGGACACGCTAGTTTCAATTGGAGTATTGTCAAGTTATCTATATAGTGTTTATAAAACATATTTAATTGCAAATAATATAGAAGCTATAAGTAATGCAATGAGTTTATATTATGAAACAGTTGCAGTAGTTATATTTTTTATTGAAATAGGAAAATATATAGAGAATAAGAATAAAAACAAAACAAAAGATGCATTAAAAAAGCTAGTTACTATTACTCCACAAAATGCAGTAATAATAAAAGATGGAGATGAAAAAACTGTTACATTAGATGAAATAAAAAAAGGCGATATTGTTATTTGTAGACCTGGCGAGAAAATTGCAGTAGATGGAGAAATAACAGAAGGCGAAACACATATAGATGAATCTTTTATCACAGGCGAAAGTATTCCTGTAAAAAGAACAATTGGTATGAAAGTAATTGCAGGGAGCATCAATTATGAAGGCTCTATAAGATATAAAGCAGAAAAAATAGGTAAAGAATCTAAAGTATCAGAAATAGTTAAAATGTGTGTGGAAGCAACAAATACAAAAGCGCCAATTGCAAAAATAGCAGACAAAATTAGTGGAGTTTTTGTACCAATTATTTTAGTAATAGCGATAATTTCTTTTTTGGTTTGGATTATTGCTTCAAAAGATTTTTCTGTTGCTATCAATGCATTTGTATCAGTTCTTGTTGTTGCGTGTCCATGTAGTTTAGGCCTTGCAACACCACTTGCAATAGTAGTTTCAACAGGAGTTTTATTAAATAAAGGTATCTTAGTAAAAAATGCTCAATGTATCGAAAATGCAGGCAAGATTAAAAATATTCTTTTTGATAAAACAGGAACTTTAACAAATGGAAAATTAAAAGTTTCTAAAATTATTAATTATTCGGAAGAAAAAGAAGAAGATGTATTAAAATATGTTGCATCACTTGAAAAGAAAAGCGAGCATCCTATTGGAAAAGCAGTAATAGAATATGCAAAAGAAAAACAATCAATGATAGTTGCAGTTAAAGGATTCGAGTCAATAGCAGGTGAGGGAATAAAAGGATTTATTGGAAAAGATTTAATTTGTGTTGGCAATAGAAAAATGATTAATGGACTAAATATAGAAAATAATCATATAAATGATGAAGATGAAATTGCCAATGATGGAAACAGCATAATGTATGTAGTTAAGAATAATAACATTTTAGCTTTAATTGGAGTAAAAGATGTATTGAGAAATGAAAGCAAAGATTTGATTACAAAGCTTAAAGGAAAAAATGTAAATTCTATTATGCTTACAGGAGATAATGAAAAAACAGCAAACATTATTGCAAAAGAACTAGATATAGATAACGTTATTTCAAATTGTAGTCCAAAAGAAAAAGCACAAAAAGTAAAAGAATATAAAGAAAATGGTATTACTGCAATGTGTGGTGATGGCATAAATGATAGTATAAGTTTAATAAATGCAGATATAGGAATTGCCATTGCAGAAGGAACTGATGTTTCAATAGATTCGGCAGAAGTTATTTTACTAAAAGATAATTTGATTAAAATACTAGATTTAATGGATGTTAGTAAAAAAACAATAAAAGTTATTAAACAAAACTTGTTTTGGGCTTTTTTATATAATGTATGCATGATTCCAGTAGCTTGTGGTATTTTTAAGCATTGGGGAGTAGAGATAAATCCTATGATTGGAAGCTTTGCTATGATGCTAAGTAGCTTAATTGTAGTACTAAACTCATTAAAATTAAAAATTATATGTCGCGGAGCCTAAAGGTTCCGCCTTTTTAAACTTGATTTCTTGCGTGTATCACTATTGCTATACGGCCAAAAAAGGTATAAAATGTTAGCAAAATATGATAGTACGCCGTTGACTTTATGTCAACAGCAAACAGAAAGAGAGGTTTTAATGAATAAAAAATGGGAAAGCTACAAAATTGATGAAAGTAAGATTTCTGAAATTTCAAAAAAACATGGTATTTCAGAAATGTTAGCAAGAATTTTGTTAAACAGAAATATCCCAGACAACAAAATCGAATCATTCTTGCATCCAAAAATTGAAGATTTATTTGATCCATTTCTTTTTAATGATATGGATTTAGCTGTTGAAAGAATAATTAAAGCAATTAAAGAAAAAGATAAAATCACAGTATTTGGAGATTATGATGTTGATGGAATTACAAGTTCTATGCTTCTAATTAAGTTTTTAAGAGAACAAGAGGCTGATGTAGATTATTATCTTCCAAATAGACTAATGGAAGGTTATGGCCTTAATAATGAAGCAATAGATAAGATAAATGAAAAGGGAACCAAACTATTAATTACTGTAGATTGTGGTATATCTGGAGCAAATGAAGTAGAGTATGCAAAAACTCTTGGTATGGATGTAATAATTACAGACCATCACGAATGCCCAGAAGTAATACCAAACTGTATTGCAGTAATTGATGCAAAAAGATCAGACACTAAATATCCATTTAGTGGACTTGCAGGATGTGGAGTAAGTTTTAAAGTTATTCAAGCTTTATCGCAAAAAATGAACTTAGAAAAAGATACATATCTTAAGTATTTAGATATCGTAGCTTTAGGAACAATTGCAGATATTGTTCCATTAGTTGAAGAGAATAGAATAATTGTAAAATATGGATTGGAGAGGATGAAAAATACCGAAAACCTTGGATTAAAGGCTTTGATTAATACTTCTTCAATCAAAAGTCTTGATTCTGCAGCAATTTCTTTTGGACTTGCTCCAAGAATAAATGCATGTGGAAGAATGGGAAAAGCAGAACTTGCCTTAAATATGCTTCTTACAAATGATATAAAAGAAGCAATGAATATAGCCAATATGCTTCAAGAAATGAATAGAGAACGTCAAGAAATTGAGCGTGTTATTATGACTGAAGCTGTGGAACAAATTGAAAAGGAAAAATTAAATGACAGCAAAATAATCGTTGTTGGAAAAGAAGGATGGCATCATGGTGTTATTGGAATAGTTTCTTCTAAAATAACAGAAAGTTATTATAAGCCATCAATTTTAGTTTGCTTTGATGGTGATGAAGCAAAAGGTTCAGGAAGAAGTATAGATGGTTTTGACTTACATAGTGCACTTACAGGTTGCCAAGATTATCTTACAAAGTTTGGTGGACACGAAATGGCAATAGGTCTAACTTTGGAAAGAAAGAACTTTGAAGCTTTTAGAGAGGCAATAAAAGAATATGCAAAGGATAAACTTCCAGAAGAAACAATTCCTTCAATAAAATATGATGCAGAAATTACTGCAAAAGATGTTTCTAAAGAAGTAATAGAGGAACTAAAAGTGTTAGAGCCTTATGGTGAAGCAAATCCAGCTCCATTATTTGCATACAGAAACACAAAAGTTGATAGTATTAGAACTTTATCTAATGATAAACATCTAAAATTAAATGTAAAAGATGAGCATAGGATTTTTTCAGCAATAGCATTTAATATGGGAATACTAAAAAATAGTATTCGCATGGGAGATAAATATGATATTTTATGTGCAGTTGAATTAAACAATTTTAACGGAATTGAAATGGTTCAATTAAATGTAAAAGATTTTAAGAAGAGTGTATAAAATTTATATACTTTTTAAAAGGAGGTGACCAGATTGGCAACGATACAAGATGTAATTAATAATGCAAAAAAATATAATAAAAAATCTAACTCAAAGAAAATAATGAAAGCTTATGAGTATGCAAATAATGCACATAAAGGGCAACTTAGAATGTCTGGTGAACCTTACATTATTCACCCATTGGAAGTAGCATACATTATTACAACTTTAGAGTTGGATGATGATTCAATTTGTGCTGCACTTTTGCATGATGTTTTTGAAGATACAGATTTAAAAAGAGAAGAAGTAGTAGAAGAATTTGGTGAAGAAGTTGCTGAAATTGTAGATGGTGTTACAAAGTTAGGAAGCTTAGCAGCACAAACATTTATAGATAAAAGAGAAGAACAAGTTGAAAACTATCGTAAGTTTTTTATGGCTATGGCGAAAGATATTCGTGTGCTTATGATTAAACTTGCAGATAGACTTCACAACATGCGTACATTAAAACATCTTACAGATGAAAGAAAAGTTTCAAATGCAAAAGAAACAAGAATGCTTTATGCACCTCTTGCAAATCGTCTTGGTATTTATTCTATTAAATGGGAACTAGAAGATTTGTGTTTCATGTATTTGGAACCAGATGCTTATTTTGAACTTGCTAAAGGTGTTAAATCCAAAAGAGAAGAAAGAGAAAAATTTATAAATGAGATTTTAGATGAACTTCGTGCAAAGATGAAAGAAGCGGGAATACAAGCAGAGATATATGGTAGACCAAAGCATCTTTGGAGCATCTATAGAAAAATGAAAAAAGATAACAAAACTTTAGACCAAATTTATGATTTATTTGCTTTAAGAATAATAGTAAATTCAGTTAAAGATTGTTATGCTGCTCTTGGATTTGTGCATGAAATGTACAAACCAATGCCGGGTCGTTTTAAAGATTATATAGCAGTGCCAAAACCAAATATGTATCAATCTTTGCATACTACATTAATAGGAAAAAATGGTGTTCCATTTGAAGTACAAATCCGTACATGGGATATGCATAGGGTTGCTGAATATGGTATCGCTGCTCACTGGGCATATAAAGAAAAGGGCGCGTCAGTATCTGTATCAGACGATAAACTTTCTTGGCTTCGTGAAAGCCTAGAGTGGCAGAATGAAACAAATGATGACAGAGAGTTCATGAATCAATTAAAGTTTGATTTATTTGATGAAGATGTTTATGTGTTTACACCAGTAGGTGATATTAAGCAGCTTCCAGCCGGTGCAACACCTATAGATTTTGCATATTCTATTCACGAACAAGTTGGACACAAAATGGTTGGTGCCAAAGTTAATTCTAGAATTGTCCCAATTACTACAGAACTTCAAAATGGAGATATTGTAGAGATTGTTACTTCAGATAACTCAAATGGACCTTCTAGAGATTGGTTAAAAGTTGTTAAAACAAACTCTGCACGTTCTAAAATTCAAAACTATTTTAAGAAAGCTCTTCGTGAAGAAAATACCGCAAAGGGCAAAGAAATGATAGATAGAGAATTAAAACGTATAGGAATGAATTTTGCAGATTTATTTAGGCCAGAATGGCTACCAGATGTGCTTGAAAAATACAAGTATAACACTTTAGATGATGCATATGCAGCAATTGGATTTGGTGCAATTTCTCCGCTTAAAATAATAACAAGATTATTAGAAGAGTATAAAAAAGAAAATAAAGATTTAGAGCTTGAAAAAACAATCGAAGAATTAAAGCAAGTAAAATTAGACAACAGACCAAGAAGTTCTAAAAATGGAATCATAGTAAAAGGAATCGATAATTGCCTTGTTAAACTTGCAAGATGTTGTAACCCACTTCCAGGTGATGATATTATAGGATATATCACAAGAGGTAGAGGAGTTTCAGTGCATAGAGCAGATTGTGTAAATTGTAAAGATTTAATAAATAATGAACAACGATTGATTGATGTTTCGTGGGAAAAAGAAATTAAAGCTGCATATATTGCAGATATTACACTATATGCAAATGATAGAAATGGTTTGCTTGCAGATATTACAGTTGCAATGAATGAAGTTAAAGGAAATATGGTATCTATCAATGCAAAAACAACTCCAAACAGGGTGGCTATTATTACTATTGGTGTAGAGGTAGATAGCATAGATAAACTTAATAAGATTTTGAAAGCTTTGAGAAAAGTCGATTCTGTTTATGAAGTAAAGAGAAATAAGTAGTACTTTTTTGCCATATTTTGGTATGAAAAACCTATTGCAAC
>CAMUYU010000028.1 GCA_947164995.1 uncultured Clostridia bacterium | reverse complement strand
ACAGGTTCTCCAGAAGTACAAATTGCTTTACTTTCAGAGAGAATTGCTCATCTTACAGAACATTTAAAAGTACACAAGAAAGACAATCACTCTAGAAGAGGTCTTCTTATGATGGTAGGTCAAAGAAGAAGCTTACTTAAGTACTTAGAAAGCGTAGATGTTGAAAGATATCGTGCTATTGTTGAAAAATTAGGTTTGAGAAAGTAATATTTCGTAACGTCGGTGTTTTACCGACGTTATTTTTTTGTTTTCTTATTGATAATTTTATTACTTTCTAGTAAAATATTAGCGGAATTTTAGGCGATTTGTGTATTAGTAGGTGTAATCTGTGCATACATAAATTTTTGAATATTTAGATTGTGTGTAGAGATTACAACTACTATAAATCGTCTATGATTCTAATCTAAAATTAAAGGAGAAAAAATATGTTAAAAAGTTATTCAATGGAACTTGCAGGACGTAACCTTACTATTGAAACTGGTAAGATGGCAGGTCTTGCAAATGCAAGTGTACTTGTTAAATATGGTGATACTTGCGTATTAGTTAATGCTACTGCATCAAAGACTCCACGTGAAGGAATTGATTTCTTCCCACTTTCAGTTGATTATGAAGAGAGATTATACTCAGTAGGAAGAATTCCAGGTTCTTTTAATCGTAGAGAAGGAAAACCTGCAGATAAAGCAATTTTAGTTGGAAGAGCTATTGATAGACCAATTCGTCCACTTTTCCCAAAAGATTTAAGAAATGACGTATGTATCGATGCTATCGTTCTTTCAGTAGACCCAGATTGTTCTCCAGAAGTTGCTGCTCAAATTGGTACATCTGCTGCACTTTCAATTTCAGACATTCCTTTCAATGGCCCAACAGCAGCCGTTTCAGTAGGATATGTAAATGATGAAATTGTTATCAACCCAACATTAGAGCAAAGAGAACACAACAGATTAAACTTAACTGTTGCTGGTACTAAAACAAAAGTATCAATGATTGAAGCTGGTGCTGACCAAATCCCAGATGATTTAATGCTTGAAGCTATTAAAAGAGGGCATAGCGAAATCATTAAGATTTGTGAATTCATTGAAGGAATTCAAAAAGAAATTGGTAAACCAAAATTTGAATATGTTAGTGCTGATGTTGACCACGATTTCTTTGAAGAAATCAAGACAAACTTCGAAGCTAAGATGAGAGAAGCTGTTTGTGTTGTTGATAAAACTCAAAGAGATGACAACGTTACAAAATTAAATGAAGAAGTTTTAGCTTATTGCCAAGAAAAATATGGTGAAGAATTTGATGAAAAGGAAATGAAACTTGCTGATGTTCTTTATAAATTAGAAAAGACAGTTGTAAGACATATGGCATTAGAAGAACATAAGAGAGTTGATGGAAGAGAGCTTGATGAAATTCGTCCACTAGCTGCTGAAGTAGATATTCTTCCAAGAACTCATGGTAGTGCTCTTTTCTCAAGAGGTTTAACTCAAGTTCTTTCAATTTGTACATTAGGTACAAAACAAGATGAACAAGAATTAGACGGATTAGATGAAGAAACATCAAAGAGATATATGCACCAATATAACTTCCCACCATATAGCGTAGGTGAAGCAAGAGGCGTTAGAAGCCCTGGTAGACGTGAAATTGGACATGGTGCTTTGGCTGAAAGAGCTCTTGCTCCAGTTATTCCATCAGAAGCAGAGTTCCCTTATACAATAAGAGTTGTATCTGAAGTTCTATCTTCAAATGGTTCTACTTCTCAAGGGAGTATTTGTGGTTCTACTATGGCTCTTATGGCTGCTGGTGTTCCAATCAAAGCTCCAGTTGCTGGTATTTCTACAGGTTTAGTTACTGATGAAAATGATAGATCAAGATATGTAATGTTTACAGATATTCAAGGTCTAGAAGATTTCTTTGGAGATATGGACTTTAAGGTTGCTGGTACAAAAGCTGGTATTACAGCAATTCAAGTAGATATTAAAATTGATGGTTTAACTTATGATATCATTGAGCAAGCATTTGCTAGAACTCATAAAGCTCGTGAATATATTCTTGATAATGTTATGCTTAAAGCTATTCCAGAAGTTCGTCCAGAAATTTCTAAATATGCTCCAAAGATTATTACTATGGAAATTGATCCAGAAAAGATTAAAGATGTTATTGGAAGTGGCGGAAAAACTATCAACAAGATAATTGCAGAAACTGGTGTTAAGATAGATATCGAAGATGATGGTAGAGTATTTATTGCTTCAACTGACTCAGAAGGCGCTAGAAAAGCAGTTGAAATGATTGAAGCAATTACAATGGAACTTGAAGTAGGAAAAATCTATGATGGTAAAGTTGTTAGAATCATGAACTTTGGTGCTTTTGTTGAAGTTGCTCCAGGAAAAGAAGGAATGGTTCACATTTCTAAGTTAGACAAGCAAAGAGTAAACAAAGTTGAAGATGTTGTAGCTGTTGGAGATCCAATTAAAGTTAAAGTTATTGAAATTGATGATCAAGGCAGAGTAAACATGATGAGAATTGTAGAATAGAAAAAAAGCGCACTCATATAGAGTGCGCTTTTTTGTGGAAGCGGTATCATAATTAAACAATGAGAAAAGGAGCCCAACGCAGCAAAAATATCATTCGCCGGAAGGCGAAGACATTTGTTGCAACGAGATTGGGCGGAAGCGTTTATCATATTAGGTAATATTACAAATTAACAACATATATTTAATTATTGTAAAAAATAATATATAATAAAATGAATAATGCTTAACAAAAAAGGAAGGAGGCTCTTAGATGAAAGTTTATGCATTTGTTGGTCCAAGTGGCACAGGAAAAAGTCATCGTGCACAAATGGTTGCTCGTAGTAAAAATACAGAATACATCATTGATGATGCTATTCTAATAAAGGGCAACAAAATTCTTTGTGGTGATTCTGCAAAAAAATCTGCCACAAAAATCGAAGCAGTAAAAAGAGCACTTTTTTCTTTTAAAGGTCAAGTTGAAGAAGTACAAAAAGTTTTAGAAGAAGAAAAACCGGAGAGTATATTAATTTTAGGGACTTCTGATGATATGGTTCAAAAAATAGTTAGGAACCTTAAATTACCTGAAATTGAAGAAACGATTTATATTGAGGATGTGTCTACACAAGAAGAAATTGCTGCTGCTCGAAGTGCGAGAATGTCAGGCGGAAAACATGTTATTCCAGTTCCAACTTTTGAACTAAAAAAAGATTTTTCTGGTTATCTTTTAGATCCACTTCAAATTTTTAGATGGAAAGGAAGAAATACAGAGCCTGTTATTATTGAAAAGTCTTTGATCAGACCTACTTTTAGCTATCTTGGTAGATATACTATTTCAGATAATGTTATTAGATTGATTGTTCAACATGTAGCTGAAGGTATTAGTGCTATATATAAATTGCAAAGAATTAATATTGATTCTAAGAGTGTTGGTGGAGTTAATATATACATAGATGTAATTGTAGAATATGGAGTAATTGTAAGACCAGCACTAGCTAATTATAAAGAAAAATTAAAAAAAGAAATTGACCGACTTACTGCAATGAATGTTATTGATATTCAAATTGCAGCTAAGGGCATTCATTTTCCAAAAAAATCAGATAAATAATTCTACTAAAGAGGAAGTGATAAAATGACCAAATCAAAAGCATATTATCAAGCTTATCTAGTATTAGATTGCTTATCTAATGAAGAGTATAGTCTAATTCCAAAAGATTTGCTTGCAGAAATACAATCTAAAATGGAAATTGATGATTCAATTTTTGTTGATAAAACAGTTCCGCTTGAAGATCAAAAAATTGACGAAAAAACATATGATATTTTAGATAGAGTAATAAAAGCAATTGAAAGAGCTTATGGTGAAGATGCAATCGATAATCCTGAAAAATATGCAAATTTGGAAGAAAATCCTTCTATTACTTCAACAGTTAAAGTTGATGATGATTTTGAAATAGAAATTGATGATATGACGGGTGGAAAACCTGAAAGAACTTATAAGCCATCGGAAAAATTAGAAAACAAGGAAAAAAATGAGGAAAAATCACTTAAAGAGGAAAATATTAGATTACAAAATATTATAAAAGCTCTAGAAATTGAGAGTAAAAAGGTTGAAGAAGCAAAAACCTTATATTACGACTATAAAGAGCTTGTACAAAAGAAAGATGAGGCAATTCGTGCCCTTCAAATAGAAAACGAGAGCCTAAAATCCAATAATCAAGCTTTAAAGGAGAATTTAGAACATATTCCAAGATTTTTTAGAAAGATTTTTAAGGTCGATAAACTGCTAAAATAGGCTACAAACGTTTACAATTTTTTAACAAATTACTTAACAATTGTTAAAAAATGTTGTATATTATATATGCGGAGCGAAAGGCGCTTTGTATATATAAATTATGAGAAAAATCATAATATAATATTTAGAAATTTCTATATGATTGTAACTACTCTCGCAAGTAATATAGTTTTTTCTATGACTTATATTATTTGTTTTTCTCGAAAGAAATGAATTACCGCATTTCTTTCAAATGATTTATATATAGAGAACTAATCAAGAAGTTCTCAAGGATTCGAACGTACTGTAGAGGTTTCTACTTTTGATAAAAGCGTTCGCTTTAAAGAGAGGCGTTATTAAGAGTTTTGCTCTTTATATAGTCTCTCTTTTTTAGATTTAATCGTAGAGGTGAGTAACATTGAAAAAAATCTTAGTAGTAGATGATGACAAAAATATATGTGAACTTTTAGATATTTATCTAAAAAGCGAAGGATATGAAACTGTTTTTGCTTACGATGGAAGTGAAGCAGTTACTACAGCCAAGAAAGAAAATCCAGATTTAATAATATTAGATGTTATGATGCCTGTAATTAATGGCTGGGAAGCATGTAAGCTTTTGCGTAATTTTACTTCTGTACCAATTATTATGCTTACAGCACTTGATACTCTTGAAAATAAAATCCAAGGTTTAAATATCGGAGCTGATGATTACATCGTTAAACCATTTGAACCTACGGAAGTTTTAGCAAGAATCAACGCTCATTTAAGACGTGAGGAAGTTAAGACTCCAAAAGAAGAAGAAAAAAATGATTCTCAAGAAATAGAAATTGATAATCTTAAAATAAATTTAGATACTTATGAAGTTACTTTAGATGGTAAACAAATTACAGATTTAAAGCCAAAAGAAATACAACTTTTATATTTCTTTATGACAAATAAAAACCAAGTGTTCTCAAGAGAACAACTCCTAGATAAAGTATGGGGCTATGAATACTTTGGCGGAACACGTACAGTGGATGTTCACATTAAAAGCGTAAGAGAAAAGCTTGCAAGCTCAAATAACAAATGGGAAATAAAGACGATTTGGAACGTCGGATACAAATTTGAAGTTAAGTAAAAAGGAAGAAAAGAATGTTTAAAAGTATTTATATGAAGCTTTTTGTAACATATCTTTCGTTGTTTTTAGTTATCATCATGATTATTTCATTTTTTATGGTGAGTATAATTTATAGAGAATTTACTTTGCAAGCAGAACAAAATCTTGAAAACGCAGGTAATAGAGTAAATGCTTTGATGGAAAGATATTACAACAACGAAATTACAAGAGTTGAGCTCAATTCTTGGATTAATGCAATGAGCTATATTTCAAATATTAAAATTTACATATTAAACCCAGATACAAGTTCACTTTCTGTTAGTGATAATGATGGTAATCTTGACTTAAATGTTCAAATTCTTTCAGACATTACAGAAATTATGAATGGCACTATTATAAAACGTATGAACCCAATAAAATTAAGTTCTGAAGATGAAGTTGTTTATATGGGTATGCCTCTTGAGTATAATAATCAAATTTCAGGAGTAATATTATTATTTACGCCTATGACAGAACTTAATAATATTTCAAGAGAAGTAATGAGTACTATGTTTGGCATTATTGGAATTACAGCTTTAATTAGTGCGCTAGCAATTTTGAGAAGTTCAATTCGCATTTCGGAACCTATTGTGGAGATTTCTAATTATGCAATTGATATAGGTCGTGGTAGAGAAGTTCCAGATATTGAAATTAATTCGAAAGATGAAATTGGTCATTTGGCAAGATCTTTCAATATCATGAAGCGAGAAATAAATGTTGCAGAGCAAATGAGAAGAGATATTGTTGCTAATGTTTCCCATGAACTACGTACACCACTTACATCAATTATTGGATTTCTAAAGGGTATTTTAGATGGTGTTATTAAACCAGAAGATGAAAAGAAATATTTAAAAATTGCTTATGATGAAGCGGAGCGTCTAAAAGGCCTTACACAAGAAATTGTTGATGTAGCAAAATTAGAGTCAGGTTCTATGAAACTTTCTAAAGAAAAGTTTAATCTAAATAATATGTGCAAAGATGTTAAGATAGAACTTGAAGGTATGATAAAAGAAAAAGGCTTGAATTTTATTTATGAAGAAAAAACAAAAGGCATAGAGATTGTGGCAGATAAAGATAAAATTCGTCAAGTATTAATTAATGTTATTAACAATTCATTTAAATTTACTGAAAAAGGATATATTAAACTAATTTTAAGTAAAAAAGATAAAAATGCAATGATTCAAATTGAAGATACCGGTATTGGTATAAAGAAAGATAAGATATCTTACTTGTTCAATAAATTTTACACTGCAAATGAATATGGGAATGCAACAAGTGGAGCAGGATTGCGGTCTAAATATTGTAAAGAGCATTGTAGATATGCACAAAGGTACTATAAAGATTGATAGTTCAGAAGGAAAAGGTACCAAAACAACAATTAAAATTCCATTAGTTTAGAAAGAAGGTGAAACTGTGAATAAAAAGATGATGCAAGTTATTACTATTTTAATAATCTTATTATCTATAGTACTTGCCGTTGTTTTCTTTGGATATTTATTAAGCCATAGACCATCCAACGTTAAGACTCCATATAAGCCTAATTCACAAGTTTCAGGAGAAAAAACTAATGAAGTTATTACTTCTAAACCTTCTTCGGATGACAAAATTGAAGAAAGTGGAGATATAAGTGGTGATATTATTGAAACATTACCGATTGAATCTTCTAATGAAAACGAAAACGTTCAAGATGATAAGGTAACTAACAATAAAGTAGACGAAAAAGCTCCAATTAAAGAACCGACTCCGCAAGTTGTTGAAGAAGATAAAAACAGTACTATTCCAAATACAATAATAGAAATTGGTGATAATGTTGTACAAGAGCCAGTTATTTCGTCAAACACAGAAACTTCAAACCAAGAAAAACAACAAGTTTTAAATGAACTTGATTCTGCTTTACAAGGCTTATTAGAAGCGGTTGGAAAAGTTCCTACAGTTGATGAGCAAAAGCTTGACGCTTCACTAGAAAGTGAGGTGCAACCATGATGAAAAAGTTTCTATTTATAATGTGCTTGGTTGCAATGCTTTCTTTCTATAGATATACTTTTGCTTCAGAATCTACTACAAACATTCCATCACTTACTATTGAACAACTTATGGCATTATCTAAATCAAAGCAAGCTAAAGTGGATATTATAAAAAAGAACAACCAAGAAATTGAAAAATATAAAGCAAATTTAAGCAATCAAATTGTTGTCGCTGCAGATAAGATTAATAGTTTAAAAATTGAAGTTTCAGAAGATGCTTCTTCTATTACAGATGAAAAGTTAGAAGAACTTAAAGCGTTACTAGAGTTTTTGCAAACATCTACAAAAACTTTAAATGAAGATGCTACTACAGTGTCTGATGAGATTGATGCAATTTTAGACTTAATTATTACAAAAGGTATGAAACTTGAGCAGTATGATCAAATTATTGAAAAACAGAATAATTTAGTAGTTAAAATGAAAAATATATTATCGACAGTTGAAAAAATATAAAGGAGTTACAAATGGGATTTTTTGAAAAATTAAAAAATGGACTTTCGAAAACAAAGGAAGCATTTAATGATAGAGTAAATGAAGTAATGGCAAACTTTAGAAAGGTTGATGAAGAACTATTAGAAAGTCTTGAAGAAGCATTGATTCTTTCAGATGTTGGTGCTGAAACAGCAACAAAGATAGTTGATGAGCTTCGCCAAAAAGCAAAGTTAGAAAAGATAGAAGATGCAGATGCTATTAAAGAAGCACTAAAAGAAGTTATTGCAAATGAGATTTCAAAGAATGATTCTTCTATGAACTTAGATACCAAACCTTCAATGATTATGATGGTTGGAGTTAATGGCGCTGGAAAAACTACATCTATTGGTAAAATTGCAAATTCTTTAAGAGAAGAAGGAAAGAAAGTTTTAGTAGTAGCTGCTGATACATTCAGAGCTGCAGCAATTGAACAACTTGAAGTGTGGGCTCAAAGAGCAAGAGTAGATTTTTATAGAAAAGCAGAGGGCTCAGATCCTGCGTCAGTTGTATTTGATGGTATTAAAAAAGCAAAAGATGAATCTTATGATGTAGTAATTGTAGATACAGCTGGTAGACTTCATACAAAGAAAAATTTAATGGATGAGCTTGGAAAGATTCAAAGAATTATTGATAGAGAGCTTCCAGAAGCTTCTAAGGAAATATTACTAGTTTTAGATGGTACAACAGGTCAAAATATGATTTCACAAGCAAAAGAGTTCTCGGAAGTTACTGAAATTACAGGCCTTGTTCTTACTAAAATTGATGGTACTGCTAAGGGTGGAGCTGTAATTGGAATATGTTCAGAAAAGAATATTCCTATTAAATACATCGGCGTTGGCGAAAAAATTGATGATCTTCAAAAGTTTGACGCCAAAGATTTTGCAAAAGCTATGTTTGAATAAAATAAAACCTCGATAGAAATTTCTATCGAGGCTTTTTTTAATAATTTTTTTTGAATTCTAAGTGTATATCTGGGTTCTCATTCCCAAATGCATCAAGAGGTTTGGTCAAAACCTTTTGCTTTTCTTCTTCAGAGAGCTTAAAGCCAAGAAGCTTTAAGCATTCTAAAGTTCCATGAGGACCTTCACCACCATAGCCAGCAGAAACACCACTGATTAGTACTGCTGAACCATTGGAGAAAACACGCAGAGGATAGTGTGCTTCTGAGTCTTTGTTTGCTGGAATGCCATATAGACAATTATAGTCTATCTTGGCAAGAAAAATGCTGTTTACGTATATCACACCATCCTGTATGAGCTTTTTAAGCCCTTTTATGGCAAGTTCTGTCCGGTATTCATCGATGTAGACACGTTTGTGCTCAAACTGGGGGGAATCCAAAATTATTTTGATAGACATAATAATATCCTCCAATAATAAATAAAAATTACATTGATATTATAACATAATATAGCAATTTGGTAAACATAATATTGCAAAATGTGGGATTTTGTATTAAAATTCTATAAGATTATTCAAAAAAGGAGCATATTTATATGAAAATTGGCTTTGTAAGCTTAGGTTGTAGCAAAAACCTGGTTGATACTGAAATGATAATAGGATTATTTAAGAGACATAAGTTTGAGGTAGTTTCAAATCCTGCCGATGCAGATATTATCTTAGTCAATACTTGTGGCTTTATTGAAAGTGCCAAAAAAGAAGCAATAGATACTTTGCTAGAAATGGCAGATTATAAAAAGAAGAATTGTAAGCTTCTAATAGCAACTGGATGCATGGTGCAAAGATATAAAGAAGAAATGCAAAAAGAACTTCCAGAGGTTGATTTGTTTATTTCACTTGATGAATATGAGAAGTTTTGGGAAGTTGTTTCAAAAGTAATTAAAGAAGATGATAAATCAACAAATAAGACATCTCTCGAATTAGACTATTTCAATAGAGAAATAACTACGAATGGATACTATGCATATTTAAAGATAGCAGAAGGTTGTAGTAATAATTGTACTTATTGTGCGATTCCCAAAATTAGAGGACCATACGTTAGTCGTAAGTTTGAAGAAATTATAAAAGAAGCACAAGATTTAAGCGATAAAGGTGTTGAAGAAATTATAGTTATTGCTCAAGACACTACAAAGTATGGCGTAGATTTATATGGAAAGCAAAGACTTCCTGAACTTTTAAAAGAGCTTTGCAAAATGAAATTTAGATGGGTTAGATTTTTATACGCATACCCTGAAAGCATAAATGATGAATTAATAGAAGTAGTAAAAGAAGAAGAGAAAATAGTAAAATATTTTGATATGCCAATACAGCATATATCAGATAATGTACTTCGTAGAATGGCAAGAAGAACAACAGGAAAAGAAATTAAAGAAAAAATAAAGAAGATTAGAAAAGAAATTTCGAATGTAGTTTTAAGGACTTCTTTAATTGCAGGATTTCCTGGAGAGACAGAAGAAGAGTTTAATGAATTAAAAGAATTTGTAAAAGATATAAAGTTTGATAGATTAGGTTGCTTTGCATATTCAAAAGAAGATGGAACACCTGCTGTAAAATTAGATGGCCATTTGCCAGCAAAAGTAAAAAAACAAAGAGCAAATGAAATTATGAAAGTACAACAAAATGTATCAAAAGATAATAACAATAAAATGTTAGGTAACGAACTATATGTTCTTATAGAAAATATAACAGAAGATGGCAAGTATTATGTTGCAAGATCATATAGAGAAGTGCCAGAAGATACAGATGGTGTTATATATGTTGAAAACACAAAAGATGTCATAATAGGTGATTTCGTTAATGTAAAAATTGTAGAAGCGCTTGATTATGATTTAATAGCTGAATTAATATAAGTTCCCTTTTAAGGTGTGTCCCCAAATGAGGAAAAAATTCCCCGTTAAGGAGTGTCCCTAAAAGGGGAGAAAATTCCCCATTTAGGAATGTCCCCAAATGGGGAATTTTTTGTGAATTAAATGTGAAGTCGATTGACCGTAAAAAAGTGCTTTGCTAAAATCGAGACATCGAAAAGAACAAGAGGTGATAAGTATTAAAGTTTATCGTAATGAATGGAAGTATCTGCTTTCTAATCAAAACCTTTCAATGCTTAAATCGAGACTTCAAGAAGTGATGGAGCTAGATGAGCATACTCCAAAAGAAGGAAAGTATTTGATTCATTCCCTATATTTTGATGATTATAAGGACACGTCAGTGCTAACTACTAATTCTGGATTGTCTAAAAGATATAAATGGCGTATTAGGTATTATGGTGATGATTTATCTTACATAGTTCTTGAAAAGAAAGAAAAACTTGAAAGTAGATGTTTTAAAAAATCATGTAAGTTAACAATTGATGAATATAATAGTATTGTTTCAGATAAT
>CAMUYU010000027.1 GCA_947164995.1 uncultured Clostridia bacterium | reverse complement strand
ATGATTACAAATGCTGTTCTTCAAAAATATGAAGAAACACCAGATGTAGATGTTGCTGCAGAAGCTACTGAAGCTCCTGTTGAAGAATAAAAAATAAGAAGCTCAACTTTGGTTGAGCTTCTTTTTATATTACTCTGATATAAAATACTTAATACCTGTTACTGTTTCAAACATTTTAGCATCAAGGTAAACTGCCTTAATAGGAGCAGTCCAAACAACACAAGTTTTGGCATCTTCTTCGTTATATTTGCCTCTTACTTTTCTTCCTGCATTAACAAGAAGCTGTGCTTCTTCAAGAGTTTTAAAATCACCTTTGAAATTACCCTTATCATCTTCAATAACAAAAGAAGGGTTGGAAGTTACACGAGATTTGGAAGATCTACGCTTGAGTTCAAATACTTCTTTATTAGTAAAAATGTAAGCTTTCGGAACAGAAATTCTAATTTTAGTAATACAACCACTTTCAATCTCTTTTCCATTTTCATCTTCTACAAATGCTACAACATTCTTGTTACAATCAATCCAGTGTCTTACAACATCATAATTAGATGTCCGCTCATAGTTAGGTCTATTTTCGAAGTACTTCAAAAACACTTGCTTACATGCAGTAGGGTCTTGCATAACGCAACCTCCTTCTATAATCGTATCTAGAATGAGGTTACTATATCATACGTTATGTCAATTTTCAAGCGAATTTTAAATTTTTTTTACAATTAAGTTTTTATACCATATTTATTGATTATTTAACACTATTTAGATAAAATAGAAAGGAATATTTTGAGCATAAATTCAGGTGATTATATGGAACAATTTGAATTAAAAATAGGAGATATTGTTGAAACAAAGAAACAGCATCCTTGTGGCTCAAAACAATGGAAAATTACTAGAATTGGTGTTGATTTTAAGCTTGAATGTCTTGGATGTGGCCATTTAATAATGGTCGATAGACAAAAAGCGCTTAAAATGATCAAAAAGGTTGTTTAATACTAATTTTTTATTGTACTTTTTGTACAAATTGGAGGACATATGAAAAAAGTTAAATTAAGTGATGTTTTTGTTTCAAAGTACAGATTTTATCTAATTATATTACTTATTGCCTTAATCGTAATATGCGTATTTAAGCCTCAACCTATAGTAATTGCTTCTTCAGTTATTGCGTACCTTTTTGTGCTTCTTATCACTTATAAAAAGCACAAGAACGCTTTAGATCGTGTTATTAAAAATATTAGCAGTTATATGATTAAACTTAATGCCGATGATTCGGTTCTTGATTTTCCGCTTCCAGCCCTTATTGTGTCAGAGCAAGGAGAAATCATTTGGAATAATGCTGGCATTGATGACATGTTTAAAGGTGTTAACAAAGATAAATACGTTGCTAGTATTGTTAAAGAACTAAATGAAGACTTTGATGAAGAATTTATGGGTATAGATAGAGAGCTTAGTATACATGATAAGCATTATAGACTATTAGGCAATTTAGTTAATATTCGTAAAAGAGGAACTCCAGAAAAATATTTAATGCTTTATTTTATAGATAGAAATGATTATTACCAAGTATTAAGAGATTATGAAAATCAAAAAGATTGTATTGGTATTATTTTAGTTGATAACTATGATGAACTTATACAGGGTTCACAAGATAATGAAAAAGCTCAAATAGTTGCATCAGTTGAAAAACGTTTAAGAGATTGGTATGAATTTACAGGTGGAATGTTTGTAAAACTTGATAGAAACAAATACTTAATATCATTTGATAAGAAATATCTAAAACAAATAATAGAAAATAAATTCGATATTCTAGATAGTATAAAAACAACCACTTTTAGTAATAACTTACCAGTTACATTAAGTATATCATTAGTATTAGATGAAACTTCTAAAGCAGAAAAGTTACATAATGCATATACTACACTAGATATTGCATTAGGACGTGGCGGAGACCAAGCTGTTGTTAAGAAAGATACAAAGTATGAGTTTTATGGTGGTAAAACCAAAGAAGTTGAAAAACGTACTAAGGTTAAATCAAGAGTTATTGCTGGTGCATTACAAGAGCTTATGAAAGAATCTAAAAATGTTTGTATAATGGGGCACAGAAATCCAGATGCTGACTGTTTGGGTTCTGCATTAGGTATTTATAGAATTGCTAAATCTTTAGGAAAAGATGCTTACATATTGTTTAATGGAAAAGGTGTAGCTTTAGATGGCTTAGTTAGAAGACTTAATAAAGATAAAGCTTATGATAGCGTATTTTTAAGTACTGAAGATTTTGCAAATAAAATTAATCAAGATACACTTTTGGTTGTAACAGATACTCATAAAACTGATTACGTAGAAGCACCAGAGCTTTTAGATAAATGCTCTAAGATTGTATTAATAGATCATCATAGAAGAAGTGCGGAATTTATTCAAGACCCAACTTTAACATTCCATGAAGTTTATGCTTCTTCTGCAAGTGAGCTTGTAACCGAGATAATTCAATATATGGATTCTGATGTAAAAGTGCCATTAGTTGAAGCCGAAGCATTATATGCAGGAATTCTTACAGATACAAAGAATTTTACATTTAAAACGGGTGTTAGAACTTTTGAAGCAGCAGCTTATCTTAAAAAGTTAGGTGTAGATGTTACAGCAGTAAAAAGATTATTTGACAATGACATAGATACATATGTTGCAGTTGCAGATATAATTAGAACAGCTGAAAAAGTTACTAACAACATAGCTATTGCGTATTGTCCTCCAGAAGTACAAAATGGAATGCAAATTGCAGCACAAGCTGCAGATGAACTTATTTCATTAAATGGAATTGAAACATCATTTGTATTAGTTAACGTTGGAGAATATATTAACGTTAGTGGTAGATCAAATGGAAATGTTAACGTGCAAGTTGTTTTAGAAAAACTTGGAGGCGGAGGTCATCAAACTGTTGCTGGTGCTCAATTGTACGATACAAATATGGAACAAGCTAGAGATCTTCTTCTTGTAGCTATTAAAGAAGCTATTGGAAATGAAGGAGAATCACATAAATAGTTCATAAAAAGGAAGTGAAGTAACATGAAAGTGATTTTACTACAAGACATTAAATCAGTTGGAAAAAAGGGTCAAATCCTTGATGCTTCTGATGGATATGCTAGAAATTTTTTATTACCAAAGAAATTAGCAGTTAAAGCTGATGCTACTAATATGAATGAACTAAAGACAAAACAAGAAGCCAACAAGTATCGTAAAGATATGAATTTAGCAGCTGCTAAAGAAGTTGCTGAAAAGATGAAAAATTTTGAACTTGTTTTTAAAATTAAAGCTGGTGAAAATGGTAAAATTTTCGGCAGTATTACAAGTAAAGACATTGCTGATGAACTAAATAAAAAATATTTTGTAGAAGTAGATAAAAAGAAGGTTCTTCTACAAGATGCTATTAAAAATGTTGGTGTTTATAACATTGATATTAAATTATTTGAAGGAGTTACGGGAACTTTAAAAGTTACGGTAGAAGCTTCATAAATATATAATTAGTTTTGGGGTACTAATATGAATGAAAATATTATAAGTAGAATGCCACCTTCTGATTCTCAAGCAGAACAGGCTGTTTTAGGTTCAATGCTTGTAGATAAAGATGCAATTCTTACAGTAATTGATATACTAAAACCAGAAGATTTCTATAGGCCAGAACATCAAGAAATATATCAAGCGATGCTTGATTTAAATGATAAAAATGAACCTGTAGATATTCTTACTCTTAAGTCACAATTAGAGTTAAGAGGAAAATATGATGTTAATAATGGATTTGAATACTTAGTTTCCTTAAACAATCCTATGTACTCTATTTCAAATGTTGAAAGTTATGCAAAAATTGTTGAAGAAAAATCTATATTAAGAAAGCTTATTAGTAGTTCAAATGAAATCTCTAAGTTAAGTTATGAAGGAAATGAAGAAGTTGCTGATATACTTGAAAAAGCAGAAAAAAATGTTTTTGCTATTTCAGAAAAGAAAAGTGCAAAATCATATGCTTTAATTGGCGATGTTGTTTCTACTACCATGGACAATATAGAAGAACTTCATGAAAGAAAATCTCCATTAGTTGGACTTACATCAGGGTTTCCTGATTTAGATAGAAAAACTTTAGGTTTTTGCCCAGGTCAACTTGTAGTTGTTGCTGCACGTCCTTCAATGGGTAAATCTTCATTGTTATTAAATTTTGCGACTAATGCTGCAATTAAAGAAAATGCAGCGGTAGTATATTTTAGTTTGGAAATGTCAAAAGATGAATTAGCAGGAAGAATTTTGTCTTCCGAAGGACTTATAGAAAATGAAAAAATTAGAACCGGTAATTTAGAAGATGGTGATTGGGTTAACCTTGTAAATGCAGCTGGAACAATCTCTGAAGCAAAAATTATTTTAGATGATTCTGCTGGATATACTCCTTCAGAATTACGTGCTAAGTGTAGGAAATTAAAATTAGAATTTGATATTAAACTTATATGTATAGACTATTTACAGTTAATGAGTGCAGGAAAAAGTTCTGGTAGTAGACAACAAGATATTTCAGAAATATCTCGTTCTCTTAAAATGCTTGCTAAAGAAATAGGAGTTCCAATTATAGCTGCTTCACAGTTAAGTCGTGCTCCAGAACAAAGAGAAGATCATAGGCCAATGCTATCTGACTTACGTGAGTCTGGATCTATTGAGCAAGATGCTGATATGGTTATGTTTATATATAGAGATGATTTTTATAATAAAGATTCTGATAAGAGAAATATTGCAGAAGTAATATTATCTAAAAATAGAGCAGGTTCCACTGGAACTGTTGAACTATCTTGGTTAAGTCAATTTACGAAATTTGGAAGTCTAGATAGACATAGAACAGATTAAAAAAGGATGTGAATAAATTGCTTGAACTTGAGGAAATATCTCCAAAAGTAAAAGATATAAAAAGTAGAATAATAGAAATGGGTGAATCTCTTTGACATAGATTCCAAAAAGAAAAAACTTGTTGAATTAGAAGCACAAACTAATTCACAAGACTTTTGGAATGACCAAGAAAAAAGTGGCAAAGTACTACAAGAGATTAAATTTTTGAAAGATAAAGTTTCTTCATATGAGTCTATTTTAAGAGAGTCAGATGATTTAGAAGTTTTAATTGAACTAGCAGAAGAATCTCAAGATGAAAGTATGCTGCCAGAAATCAAATCTTCTTTTAAAAGCTTATCTAAGAATGTAGATAGATTAGAAACAGAAAATTTGTTATCAGGACCGCATGATAAAAATAACGCGATTGTCACAATTCATCCTGGAGCCGGAGGAACAGAATCACAAGATTGGGCCCAAATGCTATATAGAATGTATAATATGTGGTGTGAAAAAAATGGATTTAAGCTGGAAGAAATAGATTATTTAGATGGAGATGTTGCAGGAATTAAGAGTGTTACATTTAGAGTGATTGGCACTTATGCTTATGGATACATGAAATGTGAAAGTGGTGTTCATAGGTTAGTTAGAATTTCTCCATTTGATAGTAACGGAAGAAGGCATACATCATTTGCTTCTATAGAAGTTATTCCTGAAATAGATGATACAGTTAACGTTGTCATTAATCCAGAAGATTTAAAAGTTGATACTTATAGAAGTTCTGGTGCAGGTGGTCAACACATAAATAAAACAGAATCTGCAATTAGAATAACACACATTCCTACTAATATTGTTGTTTCTTGTCAAACTCAACGTTCTCAAATTCAGAATAGAGAATATGCAATGAAGATGCTTATTTCAAAACTTATTGAGTTAAAAGAAAGAGAAAACAAAGAACGTATAGAAGATTTAAAAGGCGTTCAAAGAGAAATTGCTTGGGGAAGTCAAATTCGTTCGTATGTTTTTTGTCCATATACACTTGTAAAAGACCATAGAACAAATTTTGAAGTTGGTAACGTTCAAGCTGTTATGGATGGAGAAATAAATGATTTTATAGATGCATATTTAAGAAAAGAATTAAAGTCATAAATTAAAGCTGATATATATTATATATATCAGCTTTTTTATAGTAATGGTATTAATAGTCTAAATAAGCCTGTCTTGATTCGAAGAAGTATAGGGATTTTATCAATATAGTTTGGCATTATTTTTTCTGAGAAGTTTTGTGTTTTAATAAAATCTTTTCTCATTTCAATTACTGACCTTGAATTATATATTAATACGCCGTTTTCATAGCTATGGTAAAAACTTCTATTGTCGAAATTAATTGAACCTATAATTGCAACTATATCATCAGATACAACATTTTTTGCATGTATAAAACCAGGAGTGTATTCGTAAATTGAAACACCATATTTTAAAAGATTTAAGTATTCACTTCTTGTAACAGCATAAACATATTTTTTGTCTGGAATTCCTGGTGTAATAATTCTTACATCAACACTTCTTTTTGCAGCATTTATAATAGCCTCTTCTAATTCGGTGTCTAATATTAAATATGGAGTAGTTATATATACATAGTTTGTTGCAGCATTAAGAACATTAACAAATACATTTCTTGCAACTATTTCTTCAGTTTCCATAGGCGATGTACCATATGGTTGAATAAATGCTTTGGATATAAACTGTTTTCCAGCATAGTCAAAATTACCTACAGCAGTTGGTGCAATTGAAATATTACTATATGATGTCTTTTTATCTTTTATTTTCTTTTTCTTGATTTTCTTTGTGTCAGGTAAAATTTCAATCTTAGGAAGATATGGAGAATAATCTTCTTGAGAATCCCTATATATATGCCATGACTCTAAGAATAGTAGTGTAAAGCTTTTAACGGCATCGCCTCTTAACATTACACCTGTATCTTTCCAGATACCAAATCTACTTGCTTCATTAATATATTCATCAGAAAGATTAATACCACCTGTAAAACCAACTATACCATCAATTACTACAATCTTTCTATGATCTCTATTATTATGTGCTAAAGTTGTGATAGGGTAAATAGGATTAAATACTTCACATTTAATACCATATTTTTCTAAATGCTTTTTATATTTTGCTGGTAAAGAATTAATACAACCAAAATCGTCATATAAAATTCTGACTTCAACACCAGAAGCAGCTTTTTCTTTTAATATATGAAGAATAGAGTTGTACATTTTGCCAGGTCTGATTATAAAATATTCAATAAAGATAAATTTTTGAGCTTTTTTAAGTTCTTCTACTAATCTTTCATAATATTTTTCACCAAATTCAAAATAAGTTGTTTTTGTGTTTTGATATATTGGCATGTTTGTCATCTTATAAATATATGATGCTTGATTATATACACTCTTATTAGATTCTTTTAGCTTTTCAAATATTTCATCTTGGTTATGAATGATTTTTTTAGTTGAATAAGCTTGTGCTTCGATATTTTTTCTTACTTTTTTACGTACTCTTTGGTTTCTAAAAAAGAAATAAAACATTATACCAAAGACAGGGAATATAAGTATAAACAAAACCCAAGGAAGCTTTACATCTAGAGATCCGTTTTTAAGTCCGAGTATATAGATAGCTAAAATACCACTTAAAATATATGACACAATTAATATAGTATTAGAGTATTCCATTAATACATTAGTAATTAAAGCATAGAATAAAAGCTGTATAATGATTAATAAAGCAGTCATAAAGCTTCTACTAAATAAAACTCTTTTTACAAATCTCATGAAAATCACTTCCTTTCTGTTATATTTTCCTGCGGACGCCCACAATTCACCATTGTGATATATATTATAGCATAAAATTGTTTAAATTTACATAATATTTGCCAAAAATCTTGAATTTTTAGGCTTTTTTGAATAGAATATCAGTTAGAGAGGTGCTAATTAATGTTTAATATACAAGAAGAACTCAAAAAACTGCCAGAAAAACCAGGCGTTTATATAATGAAAGATAAAGATGATAACATTTTATACGTTGGAAAAGCAGTTGTTTTAAAAAATAGAGTTAGACAATATTTCCAAAAAACGAATAAAACTGAACGTATTAAAAAAATGGTGTCTCAGATCGACCATTTTGAGTATATAGTCGTTGATAGTGAGATGGAGGCATTGATATTAGAGTGCAACTTAATTAAGCTTCACAGGCCAAAATACAACGTTCTTTTAAAAGACGATAAAATGTATCCTTATATTAAGATTGCATTGAATGAAAAATATCCAACAGTTAGAATAACAAGAAAAATCTTAAATGATGGTGCAAAATACTTTGGGCCATACACAAATGCATATGCAGCAAAAGAAACGGTAGATTACTTAAATAGAGTATATAAGCTAAAACAATGTAGAAAAATTTTTAAAGATGGAAAACCAGAAACACCTTGCTTAAATTATCACATAAAAAGATGTATGGGAATTTGCAAAGGTGATGTATCACAAGAAGAATACATGAACTTAATTAATCAAGTAATTAGCATCTTAGAAGGTAAAGCAGATAGTATATTAAAAAAGATTGAAGAAGATATGTATAAAGCTTCTGAAGAAATGAATTATGAAAAAGCTGCGGAACTAAGAGATAAATGGAGTAGTATAGATAACTTAATACAAAAACAAAAAATTGATAGTTACAATGAAAATGATATTGATGTAATCGGTATAGTTAAAATCTTAGATAAATCGTGTATTGAAATTTTTAGTGTTAGAAATAGCAGAATGCAAAAAGGAGAAAACTTTATATTTAAAGATATATCTGATGAAACAGAAGCAGAACTATTAGAAAACTTTATCAAGCAATACTATGTTGGAGAAAATGTTCCGTCAAAGATAATGTTTAGATATGAACTTCCAAATCAAGAATTAATCAAAGAATGGTTAATAAGAATAAGTGGAAGAAAATCCATAGAACTTAAAATTCCTAAAATAGGAGAAAAAATGCGATTTGTAGAAATGGCAGAAAAGAATGCACAAATCGCTCTTCAAAACAGAACTTCAGCTGTTGACGATGAAGAAGTTTTAATGGATTTAATGAACCTACTTGAATTGGAAGAACTTCCAAAACGTATTGAAAGTTATGATATTTCAAATATATCAGGTACTTCACAAGTTGCAGGAATGGTAGTTTTTGAAAATGCCAAACCAAAGAGAAATGAGTACAGAAGATTAAAAATAAAAACAGTAATTGGACAAGATGACCCTGGCTCATTAAGAGAAACTCTTACAAGAAGACTTAAATACATAGCACAACCTGAAGAAGGAAAAAAGAATCCATTTGGAAGATCACCTGATTTAATACTAATGGATGGTGGAATAACTCAAATAAGAGTAGCTAGAAAAGTAATTGAAGAATATGGTTTAGATATACCAGTATATGGAATGGTTAAAACCGATAAACATAGAACAAGAGCTATCTTAGACGAAAATGGAAAAGAGTACGATATTTCTAAAAATCAGGTTTTATTCAATTTCGTAACATTTTTACAAGATGAAGTTCATAATACAGCAATAAATTATCATAGAAAATTAAGAGAACAAACAATTAGAAAGTCTGAATTAGATGATATTGTAGGGATTGGAGAAAAACGTAAGAAAGCATTATTAGAAAAATTTAAATCAGTAAAACGTATAAAAGACGCATCAATAGAGGAGCTTTGTGAGGTTGATGGAATAACAAGAGAACTTGCTATAAAAATTAAAAATTTATAGAGTAAAATTTAGTATAAAAATGATATAATTTTATTAACAAGTAGACAATTTTTTTGTTATGTTAAATCCAGCAAACCCTTGATAATACGCACTGTTAATCATTTATGTTTAGTCACATTTTTGTAATGTAAATGTAATAAAAGCCCGAAAAGGTTATCAAATTTGAATTCTAATGTTACAAATCAAAAACTGTTGCAATTGCAACAGCTTTTATTTTTTTACTTTCTTATAATAAAAAATGAAATTGATGAGAAAACAATTTATAAATTGTAACATTAAAGGAGAATTAAATGTTTATTGCAGGGCTTCAAAAGCTTACTGCTAAGGACTTTCCTGGCACGATAGCTTGCTTAGTATTTACTCAAGGATGTAATTTTAGATGTCCTTACTGTCAAAACTATGAGCTCGTTTCAACTGATTATAAGGCATGCGATGCACTAATCGATGAACATGAAATTTTAGAATTTTTAGAGCAAAGAAAAAAAGTTTTAGATGGTGTTGTTATTTCTGGTGGAGAGCCAACCATACAACAAGGATTAAAAGAATTCATTCTTAAAATCAAAAATTTGGGATATAAAGTCAAATTAGATACTAATCGGTACTAATCCTGGACTTCTCAAAGAATTAATTGATGAACATTTAATTGATTATGTTGCAATGGATATTAAAAATGATTTTCAAAACTATGATACACCAAGCGGAATTAACAATTGTTTAATTGATAATATCAAGAAAAGTATTGAAATCTTATCTAATTCAAAGATAGGTTATGAATTTCGTACAACAATTGTTAAAGAGTTTCATACAATTGAAAATATTAAAAATATCCTTGAACAAATTGGTTCGTTACCTAATTATTATCTTCAAAATTTCGAAGATAGTGAATATGTACACGACCACAGCTTGCATGGTTTTTCAAAAGAAGAACTCACAAGTATGCAAGAATTATTAAGAAAGACTTATCCAAACGTAGAAGTAAGAAATTTGTAATTTAGCCAGAGGGAGGCTACCAATAGCGATAATAGATCGCTCTTACAAAAGAAAAAATTTAAAATTAATAGGAAAGGGAGAAAAATTATGAAAAGTACAGAACTAGATTACAAAAAATTAATTGAAAGTTATTTACATGTTGAAGATTGGAGAGTTAAAGAAAATTCTACAGTTACTTACTCAATAGGTGGGCTTATTTTAAATAATTCAGGAGCTGTTACAGCCAACTATTGGTTAAATGAAATATATGACGAAGAGATTGCAAAAGCACACAAAAATTGTGATATGCATCTTCATGACTTATCTATGTTATCAGGTTATTGTGCTGGTTGGAGCTTAAAGCAACTTATTAAAGAAGGTTTAGGCGGAGTACCAGGTAAAATAACTTCTTGTCCTGCAAAACACTTATCTACATTATGCAATCAAATGGTAAACTTTTTAGGTATCATGCAAAATGAGTGGGCTGGTGCTCAAGCGTTTTCATCATTCGATACTTATTTAGCTCCTTTTGTTAAAGTAGATAATTTATCATATAAAGAAGTAAAACAATGCATTCAATCATTTGTATATGGTGTTAATACTCCATCTCGTTGGGGAACACAAGCACCATTTACAAACGTTACATTAGACTGGACTGTTCCAAACGATTTAGCTAATCTTAAATGTATCGTAGGTGGAGAAGAAATGGACTTCACTTATGCAGATTGTAAAAAAGAAATGGATATGATTAACAAAGCATTCATCGAAATTATGATCGAAGGTGATGCAAATGGTAGAGGTTTCCAATATCCTATTCCAACATATTCAATCACAAGTGATTTTGATTGGAGCGAAACAGAAAACAATAAACTATTATTTGAAATGACTGCTAAATATGGAACACCATATTTTTCAAACTATATAAATTCAGACATGGAGCCTTCTGATGTTCGTTCTATGTGCTGCAGACTACGTTTAGATTTAAGAGAGCTTCGTAAAAAATCAGGTGGATTCTTTGGTAGCGGAGAATCTACAGGAAGTGTTGGTGTAGTTACTATTAACATGCCAAGAATTGCTTATCTTTCAAAAGATGAAAACGAATTCTATGAGAGATTAAATCATTTAATGGATGTTGCTGCAAGAAGCTTAAAAATTAAGAGAGATACTATCACTAAATATTTGGATGACGGTTTATATCCTTATACAAAGAGATACTTAGGATCTTTCAATAATCACTTCTCAACTATTGGATTAGTTGGTATGAACGAAACGTGTTTAAATGCTAAATGGTTAAAGAAAGACTTAACAACAAAAGAAGGACAAGAATTCACAAAAGCAGTATTAAATCATATGAGAGAAAGACTTTCAGACTATCAAGAAAAATATGGGGATTTATTCAATTTAGAAGCTACTCCAGCTGAAAGTACATCATATAGATTAGCAAAGAAAGATAAAGAACTATATCCAGATATTATTACTGCATCAAATGACGAAACACCATATTATACAAATAGTTCACACTTACCAGTTGGATTTACAGATGATATTTTCTCAGCTTTAGATATCCAAGACGAACTTCAAACATTATATACATCAGGAACAGTATTCCATGCATTCCTTGGAGAAAGATTACCAGATTGGAAAGCATGTGCAGCTTTAGTTAGAAAGATTGCCGAAAACTACAAGTTACCATACTACACAATGTCTCCTACATATTCTGTATGTGCAAATCATGGATACATTTCAGGTGAAGTTTGTAAATGTCCTGTTTGTGGAAAAGAAACAGAAATATATAGCCGTATTACCGGATATTATAGACCTGTTAAGAACTGGAACAATGGTAAGACTAAAGAATTCCAAATGAGAAAAGAATATGTTGTAGATACTACAAAACTTTCTATGGGAAGTAACAATGGTATGATGGAAAATTCTCCAGTATTAGATGCAAGTGACTATGTTGAAAATACATTACCAGATAATGTTATTGAATTTAAGCCAAAGGATGATACAACAGAAGACAATGTAATGAAATTTGCAATGAAAAATGCTGTGGGGAGTGATGTTGTTGGCGAAAACGGATTATATCTATTCGGTATGAAAACATGCACAAACTGTAAAACAGCAAAAGAATTCTTTGAAGAAAACAAAGTAAATTATAACTATATTGATGCTGAAGATAATATTGATACATCAGTTAAATTTGGTATAGTTCATACACCAACATTAGTTGCAATAAATGGAGGCAACATACAAAAATTTGATACCCTAAACTCTATTGAGGATTATATTATCCATAAAGTGTAAATTTTATCATTTAAAAGAGCAGGCGAGAAATCGTCTGCTTTTTCATTTTCAGTTTAATCCAATATTAAATATTATTTAAAATAAAATTACAAAACGCTTTTGTTATATCAATTTTGATATTATTGTAACAAGTGTAATTATGACTTAATAATAGGGGGATAGATATGAGAAGAATTATACTTTTAATTCTTGTTGTAGCAATTATAGCTTCAGTTACAACATTTTTGCTAGTTAGTAATCAAAATTATAAGGAAAAAGTAAATGCTGGTCTAGTAGACTTTGAGACAGAAGAACCTACTATAGAGAATCAAGAAGACTTTAGTTTTTCTTCTGAAGAGGAAAATTTAAATTTTGTTGATAATAATGATGACGATGTAAAACATCCTCTTTCTGACTTAGACTTAACATATCTTAAATTTGAAAATAATAAAAAGAATGTAATTTATAGTCCTTTATCAATTAAATATGCAATGAAAATGCTTGAAATTGCAACTGATGGTGCAAGTAGAGAACAAATATCTAAGGTGTTTGGCGATGGCTCTTTTAAGAGATATACAAGTAGTTCAAATTTGTCTCTTGCTAACGCATTATTTGTTAAAGAATCTTTTAAAGAAAATATAAAGAGTAGCTATATTGATTACTTAAATTCAAATTATTCAGCAGATGTTATTTTTGACAAATTTGAAAGTGCAGAAGTAATTAATTCTTGGATAAAGGAAAAAACGTTCGACATTATACCTTATATTATGGATGATGATACTGCATCGCAGATTGATTTTGTTTTAGCTAATGCTGTTGCAATTGATATGGAATGGGTTGAAAAATTTATTGGTACTGGTG
>CAMUYU010000026.1 GCA_947164995.1 uncultured Clostridia bacterium | reverse complement strand
AATTGCCTCTTTCTTCAAAGTTTTTAAACATATCAAAACTTGCAGAAGCTGGTGAAAAGAATACTGTATCGCCCTCATTTGTAATTTGATATGCTTTATTAACAACATCCTCTAAAGAATCACATTCATATATAGCATATTCATCTAAAGATATATTTTTTTCTTTTAATGCTTTAATGGTTGCCTCTTTAATCTTTTGAGAAGTTTGTCCAATTAATATCAAAGCTTTTGTGTAATCAACTATATATTTGCCAAGTTCTGTATAATCAAGATGTTTATCATATCCACCTGCAATTAATACAACTTTTTCTTTGAAACATTTAAGTCCCGCAATTGTCCTAGATGGACTACTTCCAATAGAATCGTTTCTCCAAACAACGCCATTAACAACTCTAACTAATTCGTTTCTATGTTCAACACCATTGAATGTCAATAATATATTTCTAATTGAATTAATTGAAACAAGTTCCTTAACTGCAGCAATTGCTGTACAGCAGTTTTCAATATTGTGTTTACCAATTAATTTAATTTCGCTTTCGTTTATTACTTGTCTTCTATCACCATTCTCAGAAATATAGATATTGCCATCTGTTTCATCATAAAAAACACCATTTGTTAATGCTACAGAAGAACTAAATAATCTTACTCTGCCTTTTGCTTCATCTTCAAAAGATTTACATATTTGATTATCGTTATTTAAAACAACTAAATCATTTTCTTTTTGATATAAGAAAATATTCTTTTTTGCATTGATATATTCGTCATAATCTTTATGAATATCTAAATGGTTAGGTGAAATATTAGTAACTACAGCAATTTGTGGGCTTTGATCAAATGTAAGTAATTGAAACGAACTTAGTTCAATTACAACAATATCATCTGGAGTAATTTCATCTATTCGTGAAAATAATGGAATCCCAATATTTCCACCCAAGCAACAATTATAACCTTCTTCTCTTAATATTTTATATATAAGAGTCGTTGTTGTTGTCTTACCATCACTACCTGTAACGCCAATAATTTTAGCTGGACAAAGTTTAAAAAGCATTTCAATTTCTGAAGTTAAAATTGCACCATTATTAACTTCTTGTACAACTTCAGGAATATCAGGTCTCATACTAGGGCTTCTAAAAATATAATCAAAACCAACTAGTTTTTTTAGGTATTCATCACCTAAAGAAAAATTAACACCAGCTAAAACAAACTCTTCATATTTTTCTTTGTCAATCTTATCAAGGGTTCTTTTATCAAAAACAGTAATATCTGTTTTTAAAGAAAGCAAATAACTAACTAAAGGAATATTGCTAACACCAAAGCCAATAACAGCTATACGTTTACCTTTTATATCATACTTAAATTTATTTAACTTGTCATTTTTAAACATTTTTATCTACTCGCTTTAACTTATAATTTGCATTTGATTAGTCACCTAAGCAAATACCAACTTTACGTGCAGTTTGAATTAAATCCCCACCTAAATCAACTAATTTAAGATTTGAAGATTTGGCACCTATAGTTGTATCAGAACCTGCAACTTCATTTAAAGAAATACTTTGAAGTTTTCCATTTAATAATGTCACCATTCTACCAAATTTTTCTTCTACACAAAGTTGCATTGCCATTGCACCAAATTCTGTAGAAAGAATTCTATCATATGGGCAAGGACTTCCACCTCTTTGAAGATAACCTAAATTAGTTACTCTAGCTTCAAATCCAGTAATTCTTTCAACTTCGCTTGAAACAAATGCTCCAGCACCACCTAATTTAACGCTATCTAGGCCTTTATTTTCAGCTTTATCTCCTTCAATTTCTCTAATTGAAATTGTTCCTTCCTTAGGTTTGGCGCCTTCAGCAACAACTATAACGCTATGATTTTTGTTGTGAGCTCTTCTATAAGCTATCTTTTCTACAACTTTATTTATATCATAAGGAATTTCAGGTATTAAAATTGTGTCAGCTCCTCCAGCAAGACCTGCAGATAAAGCAACCCATCCAGCATATCTTCCCATAACTTCAAGAACCATTATTCTTCCATGAGAGTCTCCGGTTGTATGAAGTCTGTCTACAGCTTCAGTAGCTACTTCTACTGCTGTATTAAAACCAAATGTAACATCTGTGTAAGGAACATCGTTATCAATAGTCTTTGGAACACCAACAACATTCACTCCTCTTAGCATGTAGTCTCTTGCTGATTTTAATGAACCATCTCCACCAATAACTATCAAACAATCAAAACCTTGCTCTTTTAATCTTTTTGCAATTTCTTCAGAATAATCAACAAAGATTCTTTCGCCTTTATCATTTATTTCAGGAACTGCAAATGTGTTGGTACCATTATTAGATTTAAGAATTGTACCTCCTCTAAAAATAATACCATCAATATTTGGTTGCTCTAATTTTATTTTTCTATCTTCAAGAAGACCCTTATAACCCTCTAAGAAGCCATATACTTCTACGTCGTTATATAAAGCAACTTTTACTGCACCTCTTATTACAGCATTAAGTCCTGGGCAATCGCCACCACAAGTTAGTATTCCAACTTTCTTAATCATACCTTAATTCCTTCTTTCTTTTGTATATTATATTTTTATCTTTCCCACCAATGTAATCCATCATTATCTGCATTTATAGTATCATCATTTTTAGGTTGTTTTACCTCAACTGGTGTGTTATCTATAGTTATCTCTCCAATAGGTGTACTAATAGTATTACCATTATCACTTGTTGAATTTGAAGATGGATTAGATAAATTATTATTTATTTCATTAATTTCTTGCTCAATTATTTGTTGATAAGGATTTACAAAACCATTATTTGCTGGATTATGGAATTCACAATACTTTGTAGGAACCTCATATGCATAATCCCATGGCTTATATGAAGGTTGACCAGGTTTATAATGACGATTTAAACGAGATACTTTAATAAGTGTTGTTTGATGCTTACAAGCATCAGTTGGAAGTAATAAAGTATCAGGACAAACTTCAACGAATTCATGGATATTACATTTTTGCTTTGGAACTGTACCATTTTTACTATTGAATATTTCAGTATAAGTTCTGTTACCTCTTGAATCAGCTAAACATGCTTCTGTGGCAATTAAACCTGAATCTCTGCAAACTCTTACTTCAACTACACCCGAAGGTCTTTCAAATTTAGCAGCTGGACAATTCTTTAATTCATGGACTTTTTTCATAACATCATGCCATATTTTAGTACCTGGGTTAGAAGCAACATTGATATACTCTGGTGTATCATATCCATACCAAACACTTGCTACATAGTATGGTGTAAATGCTGAAAACCATCTATCTTTATCATCTGAAGTTGTACCTGTCTTGGCTGCAACTTCAATTGATTTATTAAATACAGCATTTCTTCCTGTACCTTCAGAACCAATTGTAACAGTATGCATCATATCAGTAAGAATAAAAGCATTTTCTTCTGACATAACAGTTCTTATCTCAGGTGAATTCTTAAAGAATATATTCCCATTTCTATCTTCAATTCTAGTATATAATCTAGGTTCTACATAAACACCTTTATTAGCTATAGTACCATAAGCTCCAGCAAGTTCTAATGGACTAATACCTTTATACATACCACCTAAGCTTAAAGCTGCAGGTGCTCTTTTGTCAGATTCAGTTAAAGTTGATATACCAAGTTTTTCAAGGAATTGATAAGAATATTCAGTTCCAACTTTTTCTTGAAGTGCTTTGGCAGCAACAACGTTATCCGATACTTCAATTGCTTTTCTAATACTAATTAATCCTCTATATCTTCCATCATAATTTTTAATAGTCCATGCTTTTCCTAAAACTTTGTAAGTTGTAGGAATATCATCAAATGTAGTTGCAGCTGTAAGAACTCCAGCTTCAAGTCCAGGTCCATAAACTCCTATAGGCTTCATATTAGAACCAATTGAACGAGTCATACCAGTAGCTCTATTTAAACCTCTTAAAGTAGTTTTCTCCCCAGCGCCACCAATTACTCCAAGTACATTTCCTTCTTTGTAATCTATGATAACCATTGCTGATTGAAGATTTTCATCATAACCACCAGCTTTTCTAGTATGGAAATAGTCATGATTCAAATAAGTATCTTCTAGAATTTTTTGAATATCTGGATCCATTGTTGTGTAAATCTTTAATCCATTGTTGTAAACCATCTTTTGAGCCATTATTCTATTTACTTTCTTTTCTTCCATTAAATCTTTAATACATGCTTCAACAACAGCATCTATAAAGTAAGAATTACTTGATTCAAGTGTAAGTTGACCTTTAGAATATACAAGTTCTTCTTCCATAGCTTCTTGGTAATCTCCAGAAGAAATGTATCCAAGTTCCTTCATCTTTCCTAATACAAGTTCTTGTCTAGCTTTTGCTTTTTCAGGTTGCTTATATGGATTATATCCTTCAGGTGCCTGTGCAAGACCAGCAATTAATGCAGCTTGAGCAATATCTAAGTCCTTTGCACTCTTCGAAAAATATGTATAAGATGCAGCTTCAACACCATATGATCCTTCGCCTAAATAAATAAGGTTCATATATAATTCAAGTATTTCATCTTTAGTTAGCCACTGCTCTAATTGGAAAGCTCTAATTATTTCTTTTGCTTTTCTTAAAGAAGATCTATCTTCTTCACCAGTAACCTTTTTGATAACTTGTTGAGTAATAGTACTTCCACCAAAATCTGAAGAGCCAATTCCAAATTTACTAAGTATATATTTAATTGTAGCTCCACCTGTTCTTTTTATATCTACACCTTTGTGTTGATAAAAACGTTCATCCTCAATTGAAACAAATGCTTTTGGTAAGTATGTTGATATGTTTTCTATAGGAGCATAGGTTCTATTTTCAGCTCCTGAAAGTGTAGTATATTCATTACCGTAAATATCGTAAACGTATGTAGTAAAATTATTAATCTCAAAATCTTCCTTTGATAGTGCACCAGCACCATTAACAATAGATAAGTAAAAACCTACACCTAATCCAGCAACACTCAAAATTCCAACGATTGAAATAATAAGTATAACTTTTAAAATAACACCTAAAACAGAGAAAAACTTATAAACAGCTTTTCTTTGCTTTTTCTTTCTTTTTATTTGCTCTCTTTTTAAATCTCTTTCTGAAATATTAGGATTAACTTTCGCATTTGAAGATTTGGTTTGCGTTCCTCCACGAGAAGAAGGAGAAAACTTTTCATTTGCACTCAAAACTTCATCCTTTATATTAGATTTTTTGTCATCTCCTGACATTAAATTTCCACCTTTCAAAACATAAAAATTATCTTGAAGAATCTTGATTTTAAGTAAATAGTATTATTCCTTAAAACAAGACATAACTCAACGATAATTATATTATACTGAGCAAAAAAAGTAAATAAAAAATGGTATAAATAAAAATGCTAAAAAGCTTCAAAAAAGAAACTTTTTAGCATTTTTTTAATTAGTCGTGGTAGTACCTAGTAGGCCTTACCGGAATCTCTTCATATCCCTGGTAAATACCACATGAAACTACACGGCAATTATTACACTCACCATATCTGCAGTTGGGATGTCCAGGAATTGTGTCGTCATCTACATACTCCACCCGGCGTATGTCAGAATTTCCAAAATACTGTACATCTCCACTATATAGTGGAAGTTTGGAATCATCATCAATCACAGAAATTTTAAGTGTCTTTCCTTCAAGAGAAGAATCAAGTTGAAGAACTGCTTCGGCACCATTTTCTAAGTTGTTTGGCACCATAATGTACAAAGGTGAGCCATCATAAACGTGAAACGTGTTCATTCTAATCCTCCTTTTTTAGAATAAAACAATTTGTGAAAAACAACCTTCAACATAATAACTTGAACAAACAAGTTAATTGACTAAAATTAAATTTTTCATAATATATCACAAATAATTAACATAATCAAGTATATTATTAATATTTATGTAAATATTTCAAGATAATTTGTAATAGGTATTGCCCCATTCTTAATCAGGTCATTTGTCCCTTCGCTATTTAAACTATCTATATTTCCAGGCACAGCATATACGTCTTTTCCTTGCTCTAGCGCACAATCTACAGTAATCATAGTTCCGCTTCTTCTTTTTGCTTCAACCACTATTATCGCATCAGCGAGACCACTAACAATACGATTTCTAATTGGAAAATTTTCTTTTAGCGGTTTAGTTCCTAAAGGAAACTCTGAAACAATAAGTCCACCAGACTTTAATATTTGACTATATAGCCCTTTATTTTCTTTTGGATATATAACGTCCAATCCACACCCTAAAACCGCTATTGTCTTTCCTGAATTATTAAGCGAATTGATATGTGCTTCAGAATCAATTCCGTGTGCAAATCCAGATACTATTGTTATTCCTCTTTTTGATATACCATCTGAAAATATCTTAGAAATTTTCAACCCATATTGGCTTGCATTTCTACAACCTATAATTGCTATTGATAAATTGTTTAATAGTGAAATATTTCCTAAACAATATAATTGTTTAGGCGGATTATAAAGCTTTCGTAGTTTTTCTGGATACTCTTTATCGTCAAATCTTATAGTTCTTATATTCATAATTACTCCTTATAGACATAAAAAAGACATGAGAATATCTCATGCCCCCTTTAATACACTTATAATTATTCGTTAACTGTTCTTATCAAGTTGTCAATTAAGCTGATAATTGTCATTGGTCCAACTCCACCAGGTACTGGTGTAATGTATGAACACTTATCTTTGACATTATCAAAATCGACATCTCCAACAATTTTTTTAGAGTCTGGAATTCTATTAATACCAACATCTATTACAGTAGCTCCCTCTTTTACCATATCTTCTGTAATAAATTTAGGTTTTCCAATTGCAACAACTAATATATCTGCTTCTTTTGTAATATCTCGCAAATCTTTTGTTCTCGAATGACAAATAGTAACAGTACCATTTGCATTTAAAAGACAAAGAGCCATTGGTCTTCCAACCAAGTTACTTCTACCTACAACAACACATCTTTTGCCTTCGATTTCTATTTTATATTCTTTAAGTAATCTCATTATACCAAGTGGTGTTGCAGGAGTAAAAATAGGATGATTACCAGCTAAATTTCCAAGATTGATACTATTTAATCCATCAACATCTTTTTTGGGATCAATTCTATCAAATGCTTCTAATATATCTAAATGATATGGAATTGGACTTTCTATAAGAATTGCTGTAACTTTATCATCAGCATTTAATTCATCTATTTGTGATAATAATTCTTCTTGTGTAATATCTGCATTAAGATGAAGCTCAGAATATGGAATACCTAACTCTAAACAAGTCTTACCTTTTGATTTAACATATATTTCTGCTGCTGCATCATCACCAATTCTAATCATAACAAGAAAAGGTTTCATTTTCATATTAGCAATTTTTTCTCTATATTCTTCTTTGAGTTTTGAAGAAATCATTTTACCATCAATAATATTCATCCTAAGTACCTCCTAACGTTTACTTTATACCAAGTGCTATTAATAATAATATACCAAAAACTACTCTATAAATTGCAAACACTTTATAATCATGTTTTTTAAGAATTTCCATTAATACTTTAATTACAACTAGACCTACCAAAAAGCTTACAAAAATACCTAAAAAGAATGGTATTGGATAAGTTAAGTCAAAATTTTTTGCTTTAACTATCACTGCTGCAAGAATGATAGGTATAGATAAGAAAAACGAAACCTTTGCACTAGAAGGTCTATCATAATTTAATAATCTTGATATAGTAATTGTAACACCTGAACGTGAAACGCCAGGAAAAGCCGCTGCTAATGCTTGAGAAATACCTATAAGTAATGTGTCTTTAAAATTAAGGTTATCATATGATTTCTCAACTTTACATTTTTTATCAACAAAATATAATAACAAACCCATAAATATAGATGCAACTGCTATGCATATTATTTCAACATTAACAGAATCTCCAACAATCGTTTCAGATACTTTATCTAAAACAAGACTCAAAATACCTGCTGGTATTGTTGCTGCAACTATATACCAAAAAATCTTGCCAGCATGTTTTGCATCATCAGATATAGATAATTTTGAATTATTGGCAAACTTAATCACTGCTGTAGAAATTCCAGATTTTATTAAGAACAATCCATCCTTAAAAAAGAAAACACATAATGCAATTAAAGTACCAATATGTAATGCTAAATCAAATGATTCTGAAATATCAGTCCAATTACATATCCAAGTAAAAGCACGTAAATGTGCTGAACTAGATATTGGTAAAAACTCTGTTATTCCTTGAATAATTCCTAATAGTATTGACTCTATTATTTTATCCATATTGTATATTAACGCCTCCAAAGTTTATCTATTAAATCTATCTAAGAAATCAAATCCAGAATCATCATTATCAATTTCAACATCTTCAACTACTCTAGATTTTTCTTTCTTTTTGTTCTTATTATTTTTATCTAATTTATATTCTTCGTTTATTCTTTCTTTTTGTTCTTCTTTTAGTCTCTTTGCTTTTGCTTCTTCTTGCTCTTTAAGCTTAATAAATTGCTCATATATATTGTTATTGTCTTCTTCAATAGTATCTAAGTTGAACTTATCAAATACTTTTTCTTCTTCAGGTTCAGATTCTTCTTTTGGTTCTTCTATAATATCTGGTTGGAATATTTCAAATTCTTCGTCTTCATCTTTTTCTTTTACAATTCTTACTTTAGAAGTTACGTCTTCATCATCTTCTTTATCTTCTTGAACAACTCTAACTTTTCCAACAGAATTAGTGACCTTAACATCTTCATTATCTACATCTTCATCATCTATGTCATCTTCGTCATCATAATCATCATCAGAGTAGAAACCTAGCACATTCTTTATAAAAGTTAATGCTTTTCCTTTTTTCTTAGGTTTTTCATCTTCTACTACTTCATTTTCCTGTTCTTCATCTTCTACGTCATCTTCAGAATCATAATCTTCTTGAACTTTTTTCTTAAATAGCTTTGAAATGAAAGCTTCTTTTTCTTCAGCTTCATTCTCATCTTCTACATAATCATCATTTGTTTCATTTTCCTTTTCATCATCTTCGTCATCATTTAAAATTGGTTCATCTTGAACTTCTTCATTATCTGTATGACTATCTATAATTTTTGAGTTAACATTTGAAACAACTTCAGATATTGGAACTTGTTCATCATCTACTTCTTCTTCATTATCATTATCTTCTTTTTCAATATCAAATACTTTTCTTGCTACTGTTCTAACTTTTTCATTTGAAAATTCAAGGTTAGATGTACTTTGAGCATATTTACTTGCTGTAGCAACTCCAATAATATACTCTCTAATATTTGCAAATAATGGCTCTTCTAAAGCTTTATCTTTATAGCTTGGATCAACTTCTATAGCTGAACTTAAATTATTTGTAGCTTTAATATCATCGCCTTTAAGCATATTAATCTTAGCAATTTGGAAATAAGACTTTGCCATTGTCTCACTACCAGGAATTGCTTTTCTAAACATTTCTTCTGCTTTTTTCAAATCATTTTTAATAAAATAATTTTGACCTAACCCAAAATAAGATAAATACATTGTTGGGTTAATCTCTATTGCTTTTCTATAACAAAGTTCTGCGTCATCAAATTTCTTAAGTTCTGAATTAACAACACCAAGGTTGTAGTATAAATCATAGTTTTCAACATCATGACGAATAGCATTACGATACACATCTACCGCTTCTTCATATTTTTCTTCTCTACATAGTGCTTTGGCAAGGAGTTCTGATGAAGGAGTGTAATCAGGTTTAATCCTTAAACTGTTGTCTAAAACAATTCTTGCATCTGCAAATTTCCCCATATCAAAGAAAATAGATCCAACTTCATAATAAGATTTATAATCATCTTTATTAATTTCAATTGCTTTTGCAAATCTATCAAATGCTGTCCTTCTGTCGCCAGTAAGCTTATACATTCTTCCCAATCGAGCAAATGTATCACTATTATTAGGATTAAGTGAAAGTGCTTTTTTGTAATGTTCAATAGCTTTCAAGTATCTAATCTTTTTTGCGCAAAGATCTCCTAATTTAATTTGAATTAATTCGTTAATGTCACTTCCATGAAAATCAGAACCAAAAATAAAAATTGGCACAACAAAGTTAAATATGAATATTAAGATTTGTATAAACGCATCTAATTTAATATCCATAATTAGACATATTATTTGAACTATAATAAACACAAGTTCTATTAAAGAAACATATAAATAATTAATATTTCTTGTGTTAATAAATTTTCTTATAGAATATCCAAATAAAAATAAACATAACAACCAATAAATTAAATCATGAATAACCATCGTAATACTTCCTTATACAAATATACATCACATAAAAAGAATTAATTAAAAACTTATCTTATGTGATGTATTATAATTAAATATATTTGTGACAAAAGCCCACTTTTATCTAGAACATTCTATATTAAAAACAGCTTTTTGTCTACTTACTACTAGAAATTTTTAGATTTAAAACTCAACATAAATCATTCTTCATTATGTTTACCAATAACCCATAGTCCATTAACATAACCAACTTTATAAATATAATGATCTTCTGATTTATTCTTTAAAACAACTATATTAAGAGTATATTCCTGTACATTTTCTTCTTCATCGCCACTTAAAAATTCCAAATTATTCTCAATTATATCTCCGCTTGGTGTAATTATAAGTTCTGCTCCAACATAAGGATGAGTGTAATTTGATTCTAAGTATTCGCCCAATGATATATCATATAAAGTATTGGCATATTCTTGTAAATCTTCAAGAATTTTTTCTCTAACAATATCTGATATTTCAAAATCTGTGTTTTCTTGGAATGACTTCGTATCGACAGTAAGCATGTAGAACTTATCACCAGATGATAGATTTAATATTTCTTTAATAATATTAAATATTGCAATATCTTTTGTATTTTCGAAATCATAATTTTTTTCTTTATAAATTGTTTCCTTTTCCCATAGTTCTGGATTATCAACATACTCGACCAAACTTCTACCTTGGAGACTCTCGAGTTCGTTTCTAGTAAAAATATAGTAATCATTATCAGAATAAAACTTAACATTTTTTAGTTCAGGAATTAATGTAAATAAAGCAATTGCATTATTTGAATAATTTGTTCTACTAGCAACAATCTCATTGAACTTAATATCTATTTCTTTTGCTTCATTTGATTTAATAGTTATATTTGAAATATTTCTTGAATAAGGTAAAACATTTAAAATTTCTCTAATACTTTCAGAATCAAGTAATGACGTATCCTTATACTTAAGCAAATCTAAAATGTTATATGTTGGTTCTTGAGATACAACAACTTTAAAACTATATTCAACGTAACCTTTTTCAAAATAGTCCACACTAATATAATAAATATAAGCACCCTCGTTTTGTGGAACATTAAATTCTATATATGATATACCTTTGATAGAATCAGTAATTGTCTCACCTTGAGCATTTTGAGAAACACCATTAAAATCCTCAATAATAAAATAGCTTTTATCAAAATAATGTTTGGCACCTACTGCAATAGGATTTTTTAAAGTAATCTTTTCATTAGGTGAAACAATTATGGAATTAGCAGTTGTATATACGTAATCACTATTAGTATGATTTTCTTCTTTTAAAACTGCAGAAAATGAATTCCAAGAATAATTTCCTCTAAGTGCAGTTATTTCTTCAGTAGATGATGCAACAACCAAATCTGGTATCTTCTGACTCGCTGAAGATATAGATAATACAACAACTACGAGAACTAAAACTGACAAAATTCCAAGTATCTTAAGTAATATATTAAAAAACTTTTTCAAGTATCTCACCTCTTAAATAATGCTTCTAAATAATTATACATTAACACATCAAAAAAAGCACCACAAATGTGATGCTTTTTAGAAATTTTTATCTAGCCTTATTCTTTCTCTTAAAGAAGTTAGCAAAAGGTCTAACAAACGTATCATAAATTCTTTCAGAAAGAGATTTCTTAACAGTTAAATCAGTAGTAATAGCTTCGTCACTATTGATTTGAGTTGCAACATTAACACTATATTGTTCATCATAAGCTGTTTGTAATCTTGTAATTGCTGGAGTAACTTCCTTTTTAATATACTCAAGTGCACTAGCTTTGCTTGTAGTTCTTTCTAAGTCGATAGTAATATGAACACTATTTTCTAAATTAGTAATTTTAGACTTGATATACTTCTCAGCTTTAATGTACTCATCAGAAGCTGGTGAATTATTAGCAACTTCAGCTAAATATGATTTGTATTCTTCTAACTCAGGTGTTGAAACTAAAGATTGATATTGTTCCTCTGGAAGTCTAGCAGTAGCTGCGATATAAGCATTAGAAAGAAGCTCAGCTAAATGCGTATTCAACTTTTGTTGTTCATTAAGTTCTGTAACTTTGTGAGCGCTTTCGCTTATTTGATTTGTAACATCTGTACCTAAAGCTTTAAGTCTATCGAATAGTTCTATAGGGAACTCTTCTTTTGTGTCGCAAGAATTCGCATAAGTAGTAATTAGAGAAATCAAGCTCTTAAAGCTATTATCTTCTTCCCATAAAATTAGAGACTTCTTGCTATTAGGATTAATCATCTTTTCAAGCTTATCTAGTTTTTGAACAATTCTTTGAAGCTCTGTGCTACTTGACTTAGAAGTAGTAGGAGTAGTTGCAAAAACATTACCTGCACCTTGAGAAGTAGAAGTAGCCTCACTAGGTACTTCGTATGCTCTTTGTTCAGGAACAATAATCTTGCTAAAATCTATAGTAAGTGGTTTTTCCACATATTCTTGTGAATTGAAATTTGTATCACTCATGCATATTTAGGTAGAATAACTACCATAACCTCCTTTTTCTCTTAAGTATATTGTTTAAATTAACAATTCACCTAATTAAAAGTGGTGAAAGCTTTATCTTCCGTAAGAAATTTTCAGTATATGCACAATTCAAATCCCATAACATATACAAATTAATTATAAATTTTTTACACATTTTTTACAATTACATGAGATTTAAAAATATGTTACATATTTGTTACGTTCTACAAACATTACTTATTCTTTTCCTCTTCTAGAGTCTTAGAAATTTCCTCAAATCTTTTAACTTTGTTTGTAGTGGTCTTTATTAAAGGTTATGTAGTGATAATAACATTTTTAATATATTTATAAGTAGGCATCTTTTTATTAATTTGAGATTTAATTAAGTTCCAATAAAACTCCCTTAATTCATCGCCTTCTTTACCTTCACAAAGCTCTTTTACATCTTTATCATTATATACTATCTTGCAATGCAGATTAACATCTCCATCATCTTGTGTTGCGCCATATACAATTGATTCAGTAACTGCAGGTAGTTTATTTAGAAGTAGTTCAAGTTCTTCAGGAAATACATTCTTTCCATTTTTAAGAACTATAACATCTTTCTTTCTTCCAGTGATATATAGATATCCATCCTTATCTAAATATCCTAAATCTCCAGTATATAGCCATCCTTTTTTGATAACCTTATCAGTCTCTTCTTTATCTCCATAATAACCAAGCATCACTGAATCTGATTTAGTTATAATTTCTCCAATACCTTCTTCATCAGGTTTATCAATTTTTACTCTAACACCTTCAACATGTTGACCAACGCTTCCTAATCTTGAATGGCCTTTATGCTCAGCACATACAACTGGTGCTGTTTCAGTAAGTCCATAACCTTGATAAACTACGATACCCAAGTCATTTAAAGCTTTACTAACTTCTGGATTTAATGCAGCACCTGGTCTTTCCGATGTACCTGAGGCGGGAGAGGTGTTTATCGCTCACGAAAACGATA
>CAMUYU010000025.1 GCA_947164995.1 uncultured Clostridia bacterium | reverse complement strand
AAGATGTATGATTGAAAAAAGTAATATTAATGAAGTTAAAAAAAATATAGAAGACTATGTTGGTCAAAAAGTATTACTTCGTGGAAGCTTAGGCAGAAACAAAACTTTTGAAAAAGAAGGCACTTTAGTAAATGCATACCCAAACATGTTTTTAGTTCAAACCGATAAAGGAATGGAGAAGCTTAGCTACAGATATGTAGATGTTCTTACAAAAACAGTTGAGTTTAGTGTCAACGACAATGGAAATTTCAACTCTATTCTTAATGTTATCGACAATCAACATCAAGGATTAAATCTATAAAATTTTAATAATAATGAGGCAACATTTTTTTACAAAATAGTTGTCTCTTTTTTTGCCAAAAAATATAAATAAAAAATAGCAAAATAGTATTACAATTAATTTACATTATTATTACAATCTACCAGTGCATGTTGCATATATTAGTAATTATTAATAAAATACTTTTAGAATTATTTTAGGGTAGATTTGCTTTAGGGAAATGGTAGTTTTGAGCTAATTTGAAGATAGCAAATAAAGCAGAAAAGGTGTGAAAAAATGTTTAAGAAAAACCTTAATAAAAGAATAATAATTTTAACTATAATAATGTGTTCTGTATTAATGTCTTTTATGGTCTCTTTGGCAGCTTGGTGGGGAACCCCAGGCTATGAATGGGCCTTATCTGTCGGACTAACAGGTTACAAGAGTAAATCACAACTCGATAGCACTGTTGAATTAGACGACTTATATGCTACGTTGCTTAAATATCTTTCTATGAAGGGCGTGCGTCCTTTAGGAAAGAAAATCCATCACAAAGATGACATGGAAAATATGGATAACGTTGCTAGAGGAATTGCCGATATAGTAAATAGCTACAATAGTAGAGATTCACTTAACATTCAACAATTCTATATAGTTGATAACTACTGCAACAAAGGTTATGAAACTCTAGAAAACTACAAGTCATATTCACTTACACTTACTCGTGAAGATTTAAAAAACATCGAAGCATATCTTAGACTTTCAAAATATAAAGCAGCTACATTGATTGCAAATCGCTCTGATAGGGAATATGCATTAGGTCTTTTAGGATACGTTAAGAATTCACGTATTATAGATTATGGAATGCTTCCATATACATCTAAAATCACAAGAAAAGAATTTTTAAATGTTATCTACGATTTAATGAGTTCAAACATTGCATCAAGAGCGGGCTCTACTGCAAATGATTATGCTATAGATGTATTTTATGATGCAGGTGTTCTTATTGGATATGATACAGGTTTAGAATTAGACTGGTTACTTACATACACAGAAATGTACACATTCTTATACAGACTTGAAACTTATGACTTTGCTACTGGTACACAAAAGACTGTATTTACAGATATGGAAAAATATATTGACGACGCATACTATGGCGAAATTACAAAAGGTCAGTTAGTGGATTACTTACAAGATGTTGCTGAAGAAACAAATTACCAAGTTGATTTAGTAACAAGACTTAACCAAGAATTAGGTACTGATTGGACAGTTAGAGAAGCTGGAGATTTATTATACGAAATCTATCAAAAAGAAGGTTTCTCATACACATCAGGAAGATCTACTATTACAGTAAGGGCAAAAAAATAATAACAAAGGAGTAAAATGACTATGGCAAGTTGCTTGGGAATAAGTGTTGGAAAAAACCTAATTAAATATGCCAAAGCATCGAAAGAGAAGTCTTCTGCATCTATTAGAATTGAAGCCTATGGTATCAAATTCTATGACGTACTTACTCAAACATTGACAGAGATTATACAAGAAACAAAAAGTGCGGATGCTGAAATTAGTGTATGTCTAACTTCTGATTTCTACGAATATACAGAGTGCTACAGAAACATGAACAAAAAAGAAAGAGCAGAGTTTTTACAAGCACAATTCGAAGATGAATGTCAGAAAAAAGGTTTAAATGCTGGAAATTATGATGTTAGGTTTGTATTTGCTGAAAACAATACTAGCCCTGAAATGGATAAAGTAATTTGTGTTGGAGCAAGTAGAGTTGAGCTAAAGAATTTATGGTCTGCTTTGTCAAACTATAAATTCCAAAGTATTTCTGGTATAGGTTCTACAGTAATTAACTTGTTACCTGAAAAAGGTGCAGGACAAAATTGCTTTATAGTTAATATCGAAGATGAAACAAAACTTACTCGTATTAAAAACGGCAAGATTATAGATATGATTCAAATACCAGTAGGTATGGATGAAGTTATTACTAGATTAGCAGATAAATACAATTCATATTCAAAAGCTTATGAAGCATGTAAAGGTGTAGATGCATATGCCGATACTGACATTATGGGCATCGAATTAGATGATGAAGAACAAAGCATTAGAGATGCACTTATGCCTACACTTTATGACTTAAAGCAAAGAATTATGATGGAAGTTGATCCTTATCTTGCAGAATATACAGATGTATATATTACAGGTACAGGTATTATAGTAAACAATATTGATTTATACTTAGCAGAAGCCTTTCCAGGAAAGCATGTTGAAATCTTAGTTCCATACTTTGTTAATAAAGAAAGAACTAATTTAAAAGATGTTTTGGAAGTTAATAGTGCTTTAGCAGCTTCTACTTATTGTTTAACAGGCGTTGATAAACAAGAAGACTTCTTACTTTCAGGAAGTACACTAAAAGCAGAAGTAAACAAAAAACAATTTAGTCCAAAAGTTATCTTTACTAATGTTAAAGAAAAGATTGATGAAATCAACAAGAAAACTCTTAAGACTAGAAAGAGTAGTAAGAAGAAAAAGAAAAATATTGAATTTGACAACGAGGTTGAAAATCTTGAGCAACTTGGTGGAGCAGGCGAGTTTGTTGCTCCTGCTGGAGATGAAGACCTTGAATACTATGACCCAATGGCAGAATGGTTTGCAAGACTTGCATTTTCATTATTTGCAGCTACGGTTATATATACAATAGTAGTCTTTAGTATACAAACTATGATTAATGATAGAACAAGACAAGTTACAGAAAACATTGCAAAAACTGAATATGCAATTGAACGTGTTAACAACGATACGGCTGAAATTAATAAGAAGTCAGATCAATATAGAACTAAGATGAAAGCACTAGAAAGAGTTATCGCTCTTACAAAACTTAGAAGAGAAAGGTCTTATGATGTTCCAAACTTCATGAGCCAACTAATGTTCATTATTCCTATAGATGTTAAAGTTTCTGCAATTTCTGTAGGTACAAATGATGCAGTAGTACTTGAGGCAGAGTCTGGCAGATATGCTCAACTAGGTTATTTCGTTTCAAGATTAAAACTAGCTGGCATCTTGAAAGACGTTGATATGAAAGTTGATGATATGTCTTCAAGCATTAAAATTACAGTTAGCGGGGTATTGCCATGATAAGAAAAATTTTATTATTCATACTAGTTATATTAATGGCTATTGGATTAAAGAACTCGTTTGTGCATGGTGTTAAGCTTCCAATCAAAATTAATGGTCAAAACATTGAAACCAAATCATATAGTTCTTTACTTAAATCATCTAAAGAACTATCTGAATTAAAGACCAAATTGCAAGACAAAAATGAGAAAGATTTTCCAACTGCAACTAAATCTTTGGAAATTGCTCAAAGTTCATTCAAAATAAATAAAAAAGCATATGATGATATGGCTGCTAATGCCTCAATAGAGGAGATTAGGTCAGTTAACCAAACAAAAGAATATATGTTAGATTATATTTGGATGAAGATTGGTACTTACGCAAATGACAACGATGTAAAAGTTCTTATTGATCCACTATATGCAGAAGATAGAATTAATTTTGATGTTAGTGGTCAATACATAGCTGTTATTAACTTTATTTATGACCTAGAAAGAGATGAAGATTTATCTCTTACGGTAGACAACATAGTAATGCAAGGTGGTAGCTCAGATAGTGTTACAAGAGCTAGCTTCGTTGTATCAAATATTAAGATAGTTACAACAGAGACAAAAGCCGGTTAAGAAAGGAATGAGAAGTAGATGCAAGTTCTTGGAAGAATTTTTAAAGAAGTATTAATAGCTGTCATCATTTTTGCTCTTCTAGCTTTACTTGGATTTTTCCTATTTAGAAATCAATATTCCTTCTTATCAGGAGCTGTTCCAAATGCAGTAACTTATAGGGGAATAGAGTATGGTGAGTATGATGTAGACTCAGCAAATGACCTAGAAGATCAAAAAGACCCAACTAAAACTTATCAAAATACAACATGGAATCTAAAAGACTTAGAAGAAAGTAGAAGAGTACATACTGGTACTCCAAATCCATTTTCTAGTTTTCTAGATGAAGATAGTGACACAGATATTCCTTCAGAAAGAGTTAGCATACAAAATGCCGCTAACACTACACCAGAAATTCCTACAAACATATCTGGTGATGCTGGTAATATGCCGGTATCTGGTGGAGAAGGCGAAGCACCTGCAGAAGGTGCTGCTGAAGGGGAGCGTTCACTAGAATAATTTTTGTGTACAACAATTTGTGATACTTGATAAGCAAATTGTTTTACAGCTATAAGGGGTAATACTTGTAGCATATATACTAGGCTCGTAGAGCTAAATTTAATTAATTAAATTTACAAATGATTATTTAAGGAGGATTTAAACAATGAGAAATTCAAAAGGTGTTTCTTTGATAGCTTTAATTATTACTATCATCGTAATTATCATTTTGGCTGCTATCGTATTATCTTCAGGTGGAGATACTACAAATAGAGCACAATTAGCTGTATTCACAAATAACTTCTCTCAATACGCAGACAGAGTTACTATGGATGCATTAAACGTAAAACAAACATTAGGTATTCGTTCAGAAAACGTTAACGACGCACAATTAAACTACATGGTTGCTAACGGATTAAGAACAGCTTCTGGTGATGTTGAAACAACAAATAGAACTTTACCAGTAGGATACATATTACCAGATACAGTTAAAAAGATTTACAAAGTTTCTGGTGATGAAACAGTTGCATATATCATTGATGATAAAAATATCACAGGATATGGCGCACAAGCAAACAACCCAAATGGTAGTGCAGGATATGAATTCTATGGCGATACAAATGGTCAAGAATATCACTTCATTACATCTGATGGTCATGTATTTACATTACCAGGATTTGCTCTTTCTGTAGAAGATGGTACAGTTCAATACTACATCTCTAACGAAAAAGGAGCTTACTATGTAGTTAAAGGAAAATCTACTCTTTCTAAAGGTGACTTAAACCAAAACGGTGATAAAGTTGATGAAGAGCTTCCAATTAACCCAGTTACTGTAATGAAAGGACATAAACATGGTAGAACAGCAAGTAATACAGTTGTAACAGCCTTCAACAATAGTACTACAGATCCACTTCCAAACCAATCAACAACTCTTAAGAAGTTAGTTGGTACAGAACCAGGAAGATACACATCTATTGACCAAGAAGATAAACAATAATAGATAATTAATTCTTTTTATAAAGCATACGCAATTTGCGTATGCTTTTTTTATGCCTTTTTTATATTACAAATATATTATATTTTTTAATTAAAGTACAAAAAGAAGTGCAGAATTGATATAATTTTATACGAGGTATTATGCCCAATTATAAATAAATGAGGTTTTTTATGAATGTTATCGATTTAATTATATATATAACTATCGCAATATCTGGTACTGTTTTTGGAAGCTTTTTTACTTTGGCAGTTCATCGTATTCCAAAACATCAAGATATTACTCACGAAAGAAGTTATTGTCCAAAGTGTAATCACAAACTGCAATTTTTAGATTTAATTCCAGTTTTTAGTTACATCTTTTTGGTAGGTAAGTGTAGGTATTGTAAAGAAAAAATAAGACCTAGATATTTAATTCTAGAGTTATGTAGTGGTTTATTTTTCTTTTTACTTGCATTTCATAGAGGCTTAAACTTCTTTTCTAGAGTAGAAGATTGGGTATTCTTCTGTTTAGCAATTTTATTTGCAGTATGTATGTTTATTACTGCAGGTATAGATAAAGAACTTCATGCAATTAATGATGGAGTTATGGTTTATGGTTCAGTTATAGGTGTTTTAAAGTTAATTGCTTTAGTTGTTTTTGATAAAAACATTAATTATCATGTTTTAGCTTTTTCAATAATTGTTGCTATTTGGGCTTTAGTGAAAATAATATCTTTAAAAAAGCAAAATAGTGAGGAAACTAACAAATTTAAGTATCCATTAAAATTATTAAGATATCTTTCATTAATCGGTTTATTCTTTGGTGCAATACCAACTGCATTTGGACTTGTTTGGCTTATTCCTTTTGTACTTGGTTTTTATGCACTTAACAAAAAAGTTGGCGAAGAATTTGTTATGCCAGTAGCATTTTTAATGACAATAGTTTATTCGTTAGTATTATTAATTTTATAATTGTAGCGGCGAGCATTGCTCGCCATATGAAATATATATATTCGTTGGAGGTGCAAACCCATATGTTAAAACACGATCGTGGTTATTCATTAATTGAAATTGGAGTAGGTATCCTTATACTTACAGTATTTTTACTATTTAGCTTAGGTTTGTTCAATGGTTGCTACAACAACTATAGAGGAATAAAAGCTCGTAATTTAGCAATGGATAGAGCTATTTACCACGTAGAACAAATGCTTCAAACAGACTCAGATGAGCTTGCTGGATATTTTGTTAGAGATAATAAAAATGCTCTAATTCCTAATCCATATTTTGCAGAATTTGTTCATGATAACTTTACTTCTTTTAGAGGTAGATATGCAAGTTATATGGGAATAAATGTAGATGATGTAGTTACACCTCCTGCAGTGGGTTCTGATGATATGAATGGTTTTATAAGAGCATATTCAGAAGCTCTTATTAATGCATACATCTACAATGAGGCACATAGTGAAGCAACTCAAGAACAATTAAACAATGGTTCTTATGGATTTTTAGATGAAGATGGTAAGCTTGAAGAGTACAATGTAGTACTAGATAATGAAAATGCATTTGGGTATGATGATTCAAATGAATATGTAGCTTCAAATAATGGTGCATTAAAAGTTGTAAAACAAGTAAATAGAATTCCAGCAAGAAGTAATAAAGCTTTTGGAAATAATGTTTTAGTATTAAAAGTTACTGTTTATTATACAAAAGAGTTTAAAAGAAATATGCCAGAAAATGAAATGGACTCAATTACTATTGAGACAGTAAAGATTAAGTAAAGGAGTGATAGTTGATGAAGAATAATAGAGGTTCAGTTACACTAATGGCTTTTGCTGCTATGCTTTTTATTTCATTATATGGTGCAATAGTTCTTGCAAATTCTACAAGAAAGTATTCTAACCAAACTGCAAATATCAACACTATTATAAATGCATATAGATTTCAAGGAGGAGATAGTTCTACAAGCGGTCAAATGATATCTCAACAAGAACTTGAACATTTATATGAAAATGTTGGTGGAACGGTGATTGAATATTAAGTTTTTATAACATTTTACTTGTTTTAATTGACGTAGTATTCAGGTATTATACAATAGATAGTGATATATTATAATTAAAAGTTGCGGAGCTACTTTTGTGCTCCATAAAAGATATATTATTGATTGAATTTGCGGAGCTATTTTGTGCTCCATATCACGAAAGATGTTATTAAACACAAAAGAGGAGGAAATATTAAAATGGCATTATTTGAAACACCAGTTAAGAAAAATGTTCCATTAGGTGTTTTCTTAATCAGAAAGAATCTTATTACTGAAAGAGATATTGATACAGCTCTTGCTTATCAAAAAGAGCATCCTGAAAAGAAAATAGGTGAGATTTTCCACACACTTAACTTGTGTAGTGACGATGAACTTCTTAAAGCATTGGCAGAGAGATTGGGATGTAAGCATTACATCTTACCTAAAAATACTTTTGAGAAATTTAATGGTGGTGATTATATCCCATTAGATACTATGAGACAAAACAAGGTTGTACCTTTTGGTTTTACTAATAGTGAAAAGAAAGTATTGATGGTTGCTTTTGCAAATCCAGAAGACGAAAACGTTAAGAGAAGAATAGACCTTATCCTTAGGAGTAAGGGTCTAACTATGGAAGTATATGTTACTTTTGCAAGTTATATTGATGCTATGTTTGAAGAGCTAGATAAGCAAACAGGAACTAGCAACGAGTACGTAGTAGAAGGACAAGATACTACACAGCTTGTAGATAACATCATTCGTTCTGGTATGAATAAGAGAGCATCAGATATTCACTTTGAGCCTATGGAAACAAGAATGCGTATTAGGTTCAGAATTGATGGTGACTTGATTGAGGTTACAAATATTGAAAAGAGTAAAATAGATTATATTGTAGGAAGACTTAAAGCCATCTCTAACATGCACCAAGAGAAGAAAGGTAACCAAGATGGTGAAATTACAGCCTACAAAGATTATAACATCCGTGTATCTTCACAGAGAAATATTTATGGAGAAAAATTCGTTCTAAGATTACTTAAAAAGAATTCAAATATTAAAGGATTGTTTGAACTTGGTTTTCCAAATGATGATGAAGTTATTAAACGTTCATTCGATAGAAGAAACTGTATAGCTCTAGTTGCGGCTCCTACTGGTGAAGGTAAAACAACTACACTATATTCAGTTATGAAATTCTTGATGAAGCCTTCAATCAACATTACTACAATTGAAGACCCAGTTGAAATAAGAGTTCCAGGATTAAACCAAGTTGAAGTTACAGCAAATAACTCATTTGCTGACCACTTAAGAACTATTCTTCGTCAAGACCCTGATATTATTCTTGTCGGAGAAATAAGAGACCAGGAGACAGCAGAAATTGCTATCCAAGCTGGTCAAACAGGACACTTCGTTCTTTCTACTATCCACACTGTTGACGCATTAGAGGCTATTACTCGTTTGAAGAAGCTTGGTATTTCTTCTTACGATATAGGTTCTGTATTAGTTACAGTTATTGCACAAAGACTTGTTAGAAGACTTTGTCCAAAATGTAAATACGAAAGAGAATTTACAGATGAAGAAAAGAAAGAATTTGATGCAGTTGGAAAACGTTATAACGTTCATTTCGATTATGTAGGTAAAAAAGCATATTCAGCCAATGGTTGTGAATATTGCAATAACACAGGCTACTATGAAAGAATTGCTGCTATCGAAATACTTAACGTTAATGATGAATTAAAAGATTTAATTACTGATGAAAGACCTGCACATGAAATTAGACAAGCAGCTTATAGAGCAGGTTATCAGCCGCTTGTTATAGATGCATTTAATAAAGTACTAGATGGAGTTACAACAATTGCAGAAGTACAAAAGAAATTAGCATACTAATCATATACAGCATAATAAATAGGAGGAGTAATCTAAATGCCATTATATGAATATAAAGCCATGATGGAAAATGGCAGAATGATTTCTAACAAAATAAATGTAGAAGGCACTTCAAATGATGCTAGAAATAAACTTATTCAAATGGGTTTAAAACCTATAAGCATCAAAAAGAAAAAATTTGATGTTGAACAGATGCTAGGAAAAGTTACAAAAGCTAAACCAAAGAATAAGAGAGGTGCTATCGGTATTGATGAAGCCGTTTTGGTTGAAGATCAATACTTGGCACAAGAAGCAAATGCAATAAAAGCTCAAGCACAAGCAAAAGCACAAAAGAAGTCTTGGAAAGAGATTCTTAAAGGTGATGTTGCACTTCCTGCTTTTGATTTATCTGCATACATGCCAATTAAGATTGATGAAGTAGTTTCTTTTACAGAAATGTTTTTGCTATTAAAACGTTCAAACTTTACAAATATTAGAGCAATTCAAACGTTATACAATAATGCTACCAATATGGCAATGAAGAATATATTGGGAGATATGGTTAACGGTCTTGAAACTGGTGAATATATTTATAGTACAATGCAATACTACCCAAGAGTGTTTCCAGAAATATATACCAACCTTATTAAAGTAGGTGAAGAAACAGGTTCTTTGGTAAACGCATTAGAGCAAGCACTAGTTTATTTGGAAGATTCTATTACAGTAAAAAGAAAAGTTAAAAAGGCTTTGGTAAGCCCAATTGCACAATCTATCTTGATGATTGGTGGTGCTATTGTCTGTATTTATGTTGGTCTTCCTGTCATGCAAGACATGTATGAAAGCTATGGATTAACAGACCAAATCCCAGAAGCTACAATGGTGGCAGCTAACTTTGTTTATTGGTGTGGAGACCACTGGCTACTACTTTTATTAGGGCTTATAGCTTTAGTGTTGGGATTTAGATTTTGGACAAAAACATCTTCAGGAAAGTTTATTTGGGATAAGTTTAAAGTTAATGCACCAATTTTTGGACCACTTATACTAAGACTTCAAATTCAAAAATTCTTTATAGCGGTTAACATTAACTTAAAGAATAATGCCAGACTGCAGGATGCTATTTCAGATTGTAAACACGTTGTTACTAACGACGTAGTTCGAGCTGCAGTAGAGGCAGCGGAAGCAAACCTTATCGTAGGTGAATCGTGGATAGAACCATTTGAAAATATGGAAAACTTCCCACCTATGATTCAGGAAATGCTTAGAATCGGTATGGAAACCGATATGTCAGAAATGATAGAAAATATTTTAAGATTTATAAATGAAGATATTGATATTACAATTCGTAGAATCACAGGAGTTTTACCACAGGTTTCAATGGCATTCATGGGTGTCGTAATCATTGGATTCGTTATTATCATCCTAAAGCCAATCATGGAAGTTTACATGGGTTCATTCTTGTTCGAAGCAAATGGAATGTAATAATAAAGCCAAAGACGAGCAAAAAGCTCGTCTTTTATTTTTGCTCCAAATCGCTAAGTTTAAAGGACAAAACAAGTTCAAAAAATTGACATAAAATTATAGTTGACATAATAATTATGCTGTGTTATAATGATAATTGCGTGAAATCCTTTATTAGGTAAAAAACAAAAATTTTTGTTTAAGGAGTGTAGCACATTATGACAAAAATTGCTAAGAATCTCAACTTTGTAGATCATGAAGCAGAGGAAGTCTTCGAGGGTTCCGATCTCCAGCGGACCGCTGTTGAGGTAGATCTTCTCAAGGCCTTCATCGACAAGTGCGATGAAGAAGATCCGGTCCAGGAGGCTGCTTTTGAGGAAAAAGTATCTGATGATGAAGCCCGCCTGCAGTCCAAGGCCAATCGCCAGAAGCGCCTTAAGGATAAAGTCCTTAAGGATAAGCACTACAAGCGTGGTGCTGCTGGCAAAACCAAGGGTGTCGCGATGCCGGTCTGCGAAATGAAGAAGATTCAGCGGACCATGCCGAAAGATGAGTATCGCGAAAGAGCCATCCGCGGTGAGTTTCAGTCTCCGCTCCAGGAAAACCAGGATCGTAGAGCTTACCGGCTGTACAACAGCCGCCCCCAGGAAGTTCGTTCCACCGAGAAAATTCAGCTCAAAAAGAACAGCTTCCGCGAGGAAGAGCCGGTCATGGAGGAATTTTCCGTCCAGGAAGAGGTCATGGAGACCCCTCCGTATTTTTCCACCATCGAGTTCAATTTGAACGGGCATCCCATGAGAATGTGCCTTGCCAGTTCTGCAATGAATTATAGAAGGAGGTAAAAAAATATCCCGAGTGCATTTGCACTCGGGAATTTTTTTGTTTTTATTTTTAGCACTCACATATTGACAGTGCTAAAAAGAAGTATATAATTATAATTGTGGCATAGAAATATGGTCACTATGGAAAATTGAAAGGAGATAATTTTAATGTCAAAGAAGCAATTTAAGGCAGAAAGTAAGAGACTTTTAGATTTAATGATTAACTCAATTTATACAAATAAAGAGATTTTTTTAAGGGAATTAATTTCAAATGCAAGTGATGCTATAGATAAAGTATATTTTAGATCACTTACAGATAATAACTTAAAAGAAATAAATCAAAGTGATTTGCAAATTAAAATTATAAGAGATAAAGAAAATCATACTTTAACTATTGAAGATAATGGTATTGGTATGACAGAAACTGAACTTGAAAATAATCTTGGAACTATTGCTAAAAGTGGAACTTTGAATTTTAAAGAATCAATGTCAAAGGATACTAAAGAAAAAGCAGAAGGAGAAGAAGAACAAAATCCAACACTTATCGGTCAATTTGGTGTAGGCTTCTATTCATGCTTTATGGTTTCAGATAAAGTTACAGTTATTTCAAAATCAGTAGATAGTGATAAAGCATATAAATGGGAATCTGAAGGTGCTGATGGTTACACTATTTCAGAGACTGAAAAAGAAGGAAGAGGAACTAAAATTATTCTTCATATAAAAGAAGATACAGAAGATGAAAAGTATTCAAAGTATCTTGAAGAATATACAATCGAAAATTTAATTAAGAAATATTCAGATTATATTAGATATCCAATTAAGATGGATTGTGAGAAAAAAGTTCCAAAGCCAAAGGCAGAAGAGGACAAAGATAAGCCTACTGAATATGACACAGTAATGGAAGAAAAAACTTTAAATAGCATGGTTCCGCTTTGGAAAAAAGCAAAGAAAGATGTTACTGATGAAGAATATAAAAACTTTTATATGCAAAAGTTTTATGATTTTGAAGAACCTTTAAAATGGATACATACAAAAGTTGAAGGACAGTATTCTTATTCAACTTTGTTATACATTCCAGCACATGTTCCTTATGATTATTTTGGAAAAGAGTTTAAAAAAGGCTTACAACTATATTCAAATGGTGTTTTAGTAATGGAGCATTGTGAAGATTTACTTCCAGATTATTTTGGATTTGTTAAAGGTTTGGTAGACTCTGAAGATTTATCTTTAAACATTTCAAGAGAAATTCTTCAACAAGATAAACAACTTCGTGTAATTGCTAAAAACATTGAAAGCAAGCTTCGTTCAGAATTAGAAGCAATGTTAGAAAATGATAGATTGGCTTACGAAAAATTATTTAAAGCATTTGGTACACCACTTAAGATTGGTGCTTATGATGGATTTGGAATAAATAAAGATAAGCTAAAAGATTTATTAATGTTCCATTCTTCTTATGAAAATGAGATTGAAAATCCTGAAGACAAAGAAAATAAAGTAAAATCAGATTACACAACTATTAAAGAATATGTTTCTCGTATGAAAGAAGACCAAAAAGAAATTTACTATGCTTCTTCTGAAACAATAGACAAAATAAAAATGATGCCACAAGTAGAAACAGTTTTAGACAAAGGCTACGAAGTATTATTCTTAGATGAAAGTGTTGATGAATTTGTACTTCAAATAATGGAAAACTATGATGGTAAGAAATTTGTAAATGTTAGTGCTAATAATATTGACTTAGATTCTGATGAAGAAAAAGAAGCTTTAAAGAAAGTAAATGAAGAAAACAAAGATATGTTTAAGTTTATGAAAGAGGCAATAGGAGAAGAAACTATAAAAGATGTAAGATTTACTCATAGGCTTAAAAATCACCCAGTATGTTTGGTTTCAGAAGGTGTTGTATCTGTTGAAATGCAAAAAGTATTAAACGCAATGCCTGACCAAGGTAATCAAAGTATAAAGGCAGAGACAGTGCTTGAAATTAATGAAAAGCATCCAATTGCGGAGAAACTTAAAACTTTATATAAAGAAGATAAGAAAGATGAAGTTAAGAAGTATTCAAAAATTTTGCTAGATTCTGCAAAACTTATTGAAGGACTTCCAATTGATAACCCTACAGAGTTTTCTAATGCAATTTGCGAACTTATGACTAAATAATGATTAAAACAATACAAAAATGTGCGTGAAGTATTACTACGAAAACGGCTTGAGCTCCGTCATCTCTAACCTTTCCGTCATCATTACTAAATTTGATGCAACACACTAGTTATCATGCCGGAAAGCTAAGAGCTGACTGTCGTGCAGATTGTTTTCTTTAGTAATACTTCACACACATTTAAAACAATATTTCGTTATTAATTCAATTATTTTAAAGGAGCGTGATAGCATGAACATGGAAAGATTAACAAAAAATTCAATGGAAGCAATAAAAAACTCACAAGATATAGCACGTGAGTATGGCTCTCAAGAAATAAAGCAAGAACATTTATTATATGCACTACTTACTGCTGACCAAAGTTTAATTAGTGAACTAATAAAAAGAATAGGCACTACAGAAGAATCAAAACTAGATAATAGCAAGTTGCTTCAAGAAGAATTAAAACAAACAATAGAATCAATGCCTAAAATATATGGTGCTTCTGGTGAGTCCATGAGTGAAGTCTACGTCTCAAGAGATACAAATGATGCTTTAGTAGAAGCTGAAAAGCAAGCAAAAAAGATGAAAGACGACTACATTAGTGTTGAACATTTGTTTTTAGGCTTGGTTGAAAAAGCAAATTCAAATTTGAAAGAATTATTTAAAAGATATGGCATAGATAGAGACTCGTTTTTAAAAGCATTAGTACAAGTAAGAGGTAACACAAGAGTTACTACAGATAATCCGGAAGGAACTTATGATGCTCTTAAAAAATATGGACAAGATTTAACAGATTTGGCAAGAAAACAGAAACTAGATCCAGTAATTGGTAGAGATGATGAGATAAGAAATGTAATTAGAATTCTATCTCGTAAAACAAAAAATAATCCTTGCTTAATAGGTGAACCAGGTGTTGGTAAAACAGCAATTGCAGAAGGTTTGGCACTTAGAATAATAAGAGGAGATGTGCCTGAAAATTTAAAAGACACAACTTTGTTTTCACTAGATATGGGTGCATTAGTTGCAGGTGCAAAGTATAGAGGAGAATTTGAAGAAAGATTAAAAGCAGTATTACAAGAAATTAAAAAGAGTGAAGGAAAGATTATCTTATTTATAGATGAGATTCACACAATAGTAGGAGCAGGTAAAACTGAAGGCTCAATGGATGCAGGTAATTTATTAAAGCCAATGCTTGCTCGTGGTGAACTTCATTGCATAGGTGCTACTACATTAGATGAGTATAGAAAATATATAGAAAAAGACCCAGCACTTGAAAGAAGATTTCAACATGTTTTAGTTGATGAGCCATCAGTTGAAGATACAATTTCTATTTTAAGAGGAATTCAAGAAAGATATGAAGTATATCATGGTGTTGAAATATCTGACTCAGCAATTATAGCTGCTGCAACACTTTCAAATAGATATATTTCAGATAGATTTTTGCCAGATAAGGCCATCGACTTAATTGATGAAGCCTGCTCACAAATTAAAACAGAAATGAATTCTATGCCAATAGAACTTGATGAAATATCTCACAAGATAATGCAACTTCAAATAGAAGAAACAGCTTTAAAGAAAGAAAAAGATGAAGTTTCTCAAAAGCATTTGGAGGAGATTAGAAAAGATATTGCGGAAAATCAATCTAAGTTTGACCAAATGAAAGCAAAGTGGGAAAACGAAAAAGATGCAATTTATAAAGCACAAAAACTTCGTGAAGAAATTGAAAGTGTTAATTCACAAATTGAAAAAGCTGAAAGAGAGTATGACCTAGAAACTGTTGCACAACTTAGATATGGAAAGTTGCCAGGACTTCAAAAAGAGCTTGCTCACGAAGAAGAACTTGCAAAAGAAAACAAAGAAGCTTCTTATTTGAGAACAAAGGTTACCGAAGAAGAGATTACTCGTATTATTTCTAAATGGACTGGTATTCCAGTTGCAAAACTTCAAGAAACTGAAAGAGAAAAGCTTTTAAATCTTGGAAATATACTTCATAAAAGAGTAATTGGCCAAGATGAAGCTGTTCAAAAAGTAACAGATGCAATTTTACGTTCTAGAGCAGGTATTCAAGACTCAAAAAGACCAATTGGTTCGTTTATGTTTTTAGGTCCAACTGGTGTAGGTAAAACAGAACTTGCTAAAGCACTTGCTGAAAGCTTATTTGATGATGAACATAACATAGTTAGAATAGATATGTCTGAATATATGGAAAAATTTAGTGTATCTAGATTAATTGGTGCTCCTC
>CAMUYU010000024.1 GCA_947164995.1 uncultured Clostridia bacterium | reverse complement strand
TGGTGATGTTAAAGACTTAGTATTACTTGATGTAACACCTCTATCATTAGGTATTGAAACATTCGGTGGAGTATTTACAAAGATTATTGATAGAAATACAACTATTCCTACAAAGAAATCACAAATCTTCTCTACAGCTGCTGATGGACAAACTTCAGTTGAAGTACATGTTCTTCAAGGTGAAAGAGATATGGCTATGTATAACAAGACATTAGGAAGATTCACATTAACAGATATTCCTGCAGCTCCTCGTGGAGTTCCACAAATCGAAGTTACATTCGATATCGATGCTAATGGTATCGTTCACGTTAGTGCAAAAGATATGGGAACAGGAAAAGAAAATAAAGTTGTTATTACAGCTTCTTCAAACTTAACAGAAGCAGAAATTGAAAAAGCTGTTAAAGAAGCAGAAGCTCATGCTGAAGAAGATAGAAAAGTTAAAGAGAAAGTTGAAGTTAAGAACGAAGCTGACTCATTAATTTATAACTCAGAAAAGACACTAAGAGATTTAGGAGATAAAGTTTCTGCAGATGAAAAAGCTCCAGTAGAAGCTGAAATTGCAAACTTAAAGAAAGCAATGGAAGGCGACGACATTGAGGCAATTAAAGCTGCAAAAGAAAAATTAACTCAAGAATTCTATAAAGTATCTGAAAAATTATATGCAAATGCAAATCCAAACGGAGCTCAAGGAGCACAAGATGCAGGAGCTCAAGGTGGAACAACAAATGATGACGGCACAGTAAATGCAGATTATAAGGTAGAATAAAGAAAGGGATAAAAATGGCAGAAGCAAAGAGAGATTACTATGAAGTTTTAGGTGTAGCTAAATCAGCTTCAGATGACGAACTAAAAAAAGCTTACAGAAAACTTGCAAAGCAATACCATCCAGATGCTAATCCAGATAATAAAGAAGAAGCCGAAAAAAAGTTTAAAGAAGTAAACGAAGCCTATGAAGTATTATCTGATCCACAAAAGCGTAAAATGTATGACCAATTTGGGCATTCTGGGCCAAATGGTTATGGCAGTGACTTTAGTGGTTTCTCTGGCTTTGATGGTTTCAGCGGATTTGGAGGTTTTGGAGCAGACGGCTTTGATGTAGATTTAGGAGATATCTTTTCAAGCTTTTTCGGTGGAGGTCGTAGTTCTTCTAGAAGAAGTAACGGACCTCAACGTGGAAACGATTTAAGAGTATCTATAAATATTACATTTAGAGAAGCGGCATTTGGTGTAAAAAAACAAATAAAAGTTAATAGAAAAGAGCAATGCTCAACTTGTAATGGCACTGGTGCAAAGCCTGGTACATCTCCTGAAACATGTAAAGCTTGTAATGGTACAGGACAAGTAAGAACTGTTAGAAATACTATTTTAGGTTCTATGCAATCTGTTAGACCTTGTGATAATTGTGCTGGAACTGGTAAAGTTATTAGTAATCCATGTCAAACATGTAAAGGAACAGGATTTGAAAAGAAAACTAGAACGGTTACTATTAATATTCCACAGGGTATAGATAATGGTAATGTAATAAAAGTTACTGGTGAAGGTGAACCTGGTTTAAGAGGCGGACCTTCAGGTGATTTATATATTACTATTAATGTTTCACAAGATTCTGTATTTTCAAGAAAAGGTGATAATCTATTTGAAAATGTTCATATTTCTTTTGCAAAGGCTACACTAGGCGGTACAATATTTGTTCCTACACTAGAAGGTCAAGAAGAATATGAAATACCAGCTGGAACTCAAAGTGGCACGATATTTACACTTAGAAATAAAGGAATAAAGAATCTAAATAGTAGAAATTCTGGAAATTTAAATTTCACAGTTATTGTAGATATTCCAAAGAAGTTAACTCAAGAACAAAGAGATTTGATAACAAAACTTGCTGAAATTTCTGGTGAACCAGTAAACACAGGCAAGAAGAAAGGATTTTTTGAGTTCTAATGACTACTTTTTTTGTAGAAAATAAACAAATTAAAAATAATACTATCCAAATATTTGGAGATGATTTTCACCATATAAAGAACGTTCTTCGCCTTAAAATAGGCGAAGAACTTCATATATGTGATGATGATAACAATAGATATTTGGTTAAATTACAAGAATATGATACTGCTTCTATAAGTTTAGAAATTATAGAAAGACTTGATTATTCAACGGAATTACCAGTTAACATAACTTTATTTCAAGGGTTGCCAAAGCAAGATAAATTAGAAACAATTATTCAAAAAACAGCTGAATTAGGCGTAAATACTGTAATTCCAGTTGCTATGGAACGTTCTGTAGTAAAAGTTGATGAAAAAAATGAAGCCAAAAAACAAGAAAGATGGCAAAAAGTTGCAAAAGAGGCTTCAATACAAAGTGGAAGACAAAAAATTTCTAAGATTTCTCCGGTGATTAATTTTAAAAATATCATTGAAAATATTGAAAAATATGATATAGTATTATTGCCTTATGAAAATGAGCAAAGTGTCACTTTAAAGCAGTGTTTAAATGCTCTAGACAAAGGCAAGATTAGTAATATAGCTGTTATTATTGGTCCTGAGGGAGGTTTCTCTGAGGCTGAGATAAATAGTTTAATAAACATACCAAATGTTCGTATTGTGACATTAGGAAAAAGAATTTTGCGCACAGAAACTGCTAGCATTGCTACAATTTCAATGCTTACATATGAATTTGGTATGTAGATTTGCAAGTTAGGAAGGTAAGAATAAATGAATTATACTGAAAAGAACAAATTATTAGATAAGATTTCTTTAATTGGTCTAATGTTAATTTTTGTAGAGCTATTTTTGTATTTTGTAGACCATTGTTTTACTAAGAGAATAGATATTGTTACACATATGAATACAATTATGATTGTTTCAGGACTTATATTTTTGGCTATTTCAGTAGTTTTATTTGTTCGTGAAAAAAAATATGATAAAAAGTATTTAAAAATATATGCAATTGAATTTTTAGCGTTGGCGATTTTATGCCCATTTATATCATATTGGTATTATCCAAAATTCTTTGGTCTTACAACTAACTTTATTCATAAAATAGATCATAGAGTTCTTTGGATTGCAGTACTAGTATATTATGTAGGCAGAATTATATATGCTTCATATAAAGCATATATGAATTCAAACGATAGAAAAATTAAAAAGAAGAAAGCAAAAATTTAATTAAAAAGAGGTTTATTATGCTTAAAAGTATGACAGGTTTTGGCAGAAGTGTTTACCCTTTAGAAGAACGCAGATATACTGTTGAAATAAAAGCTGTAAATCACAGATACAACGATATCTCTATTAGACTTCCAAGATTTTTGATTGGACTAGAAGATCCTTTAAGACAATTGATTGCAAAAAGCATTTCTAGAGGAAAAGTTGATGTATTTGTTACAGTTGAGAATCTATCAGAAGATAGTAAAAATATAAAGATAGATGAAGCTCTTGCAGGAGCTTATATATCAGAACTAAAAAAATTAATTGATAATTATGGTTTAAGTAATGATATCTCTGCAACATCTGTACTTAGACTTCCTGATGTTATTGTAGCATCAAACGATATAGATGAAGAAGTATATTGGAAAGAACTTTCAGATTGTGCAAAAGAAGCCTTAAATAATCTAAGTAATGCTAGATTAAAAGAAGGAGCAAATTTAAAAAATGATTTAGAAAATAGATTAAAACTTATTTCTGAAAGAATTCCTGAAATAGAAGAAAAATCTATTGGATTAGTTGAAGAATATAAAAAGAAGTTAGAAGCAAGACTTGAAGAATTAGGAGCTAAAAATATTGTTGATGAAGCAAGACTTGGTGCAGAACTTGTATTATATGCAGATAAAACAAGTATAGCCGAAGAAATCACAAGATTAAAAAGCCATATTGCTTCTTTTATATCATTTATAAATTCAACTGATGATACACCTTGTGGAAAGAAATTAGATTTTCTTCTACAAGAAATGAATAGAGAAATTAATACAATTGGTTCTAAAGCTAATTGTTTAGATATAACAAATACAGTAGTATTTGTAAAAAATGAAATTGAAAACATTCGTGAGCAAGTACAAAATATTGAGTAATCCACAAAATAAAATAAAAAAGGAGAAATCAAAATGATTATTAAACCTTCAATGACTAGTCTTTTAAAGAAAGCACCAAACAAGTATTCATTAGTTGTAGGAACAGCAAAAAGAGCAAGACAAATATCTCTTGGAGCACCAAAACTTACAGATGAAAAAGTTGAGTCGGATGTTACTACTGCTGCTATAGAAGTTGACGAAGGAAAAATTAGTTTTAGAAAATAGCATTTAATATGACTGCCGACATTTTTATCAGGCAGTCATTTTAATATCACAAATTTAAAAGGAGACTATATGGAAAAGAAGCATGTTATATCTATTACTGGCGATTTAGCTTCTGGCAAATCTACGGTAACTAGGTATTTAATTGAAGAACTTGGTTATTCTATTTATAAAAATGGGGAGCGTTTTAGAGCAATGGCTTTAGAACATAATATGAGTGTTTCAGAGTTTGGTGATTATGTTGAAGCTCATCCAGAAATTGATAGAGAATTAGATGACTACGCAAGAAAATATGGAGAAGAACATGACAACTTTATCATTGATGCAAGACTTGGTTGGTATACAGTTCCTACGTCTTTTAAAGTATATTTAAAAGTAGATCAAGACGAAGGTGCAAGACGCGCATTTAATGATCCAGATAGAAAAGCAACAGAAAATTTTGCAACTATCGAAGAATATAAGGCAGATATGATTAAACGTTATAATGGTGAAAACGAACGTTATATCAATTTGTATGGAGTAGATAGAGCAGATATGTCAAACTATGATTTAGTAGTTGATACTACTAACATGACAAGAGAAGAAGTAAAAAATAAAATTTTAGAAGAATATAAAAAATGGTTAGGAGAATAAAATGGGGTTATTTAGCAATATATTTGGAGATTACAGTTCAAGAGAAGTAAAAAAACTTCAACACTACGTTGATGATATCAATAAATTAGAACCTAAGATGCAAAGCTTATCTGATGCGGAACTAAAAGCGAAAACAACTGAATTTAAAGAAAGATTAAACAATGGCGAAACTTTAGATGATTTGTTAGTTGAAGCATTTGCAGTCGTTAGAGAAGCTTCAGTTAGAGTATTTGGTAAACGTCCATTTGACGTGCAATTAATTGGTGGTATTGTACTTCATCAAGGAAGAATAGCAGAAATGAAGACTGGTGAAGGAAAGACATTAACAGCTACATTACCAGTATATCTTAATGCTCTTTCAGGTCATGGAGTTCACGTTGTTACAGTTAACGATTTCTTAGCTCAAACTCAAGGCGAGGAAATGGGTAAGTTATATAACTTCCTTGGCCTATCTATAGGAATTATTATTCATGATTTAAGCCCTGAAGAAAGACAAAAATCTTATGCTGCAGATATTACTTATGGTACAAACAATGAATTCGGTTTTGACTACCTAAGAGATAACATGGCGGTAGATAAAAGCAATATTGTTCAAAGAGAATTAAACTATGCTATAGTTGATGAGATAGATAGTATTTTAATTGATGAAGCTAGAACACCACTTATTATTTCTGGACAAGCAGATAAGGCAAATGATTTATACAAACAGGCAGATTCATTTGTTAAATCTTTAAGAGCAAAAGTTATTGCTAAAACAGATAGTAAAGAAGAAGAAACAGAAGATGATAATCAATATGATTATATAGTAGATGAAAAAGCACGTACTGCTACACTTACACAAAGAGGTGTTAAGAAAGCTGAAACAGCTTTTCATGTAGACAATCTATCAGATATTGAAAATACTACATTATATCATCACATTAATGCTGCACTAAAAGCAAATGGTACAATGCATGAAGGAATAGATTACATTGTAGAAGAAGGACAAGTATTAATAGTTGATGAACATACGGGTCGTATAATGTATGGAAGAAGATATAATGAAGGTCTTCATCAAGCAATAGAAGCTAAAGAAGGAGTTAAGATTGCGAATGAAAGTAAAACTTTAGCAACTATTACATTCCAAAATTACTTTAGAATGTTTAATAAACTTTGTGGTATGACAGGTACTGCCATGACAGAGGAACAAGAATTTAGAGAAATCTATAAACTTGATGTTGTGGCAATTCAAACCAACATGCCAATGATTAGAGTAGATCAGGATGATGTTGTATATCTTACAGAAAGAGCAAAACTTAGAGCTGTTATTCAAGATATAAGAGAAAGTTATGAAAAAGGACAACCAGTTCTAGTTGGTACAGTTTCAGTAGAAAAATCAGAGAAATTAAGTGAATTATTAAAAAAGGAAGGCATTCCACATAATGTATTAAACGCTAAGTATCACGCGAAAGAAGCGGATATTGTTGCACAAGCTGGACAATTTAAAGCTATTACAGTTTCTACTAACATGGCTGGACGTGGTACAGATATTATGCTTGGAGGTAACACAGAAGCACTTGCAAAACGTGAACTTAGAAAACAAGGTTATGATGAAGATACAATACTAAATGCAGTTTCTTTAAATGATACTGATGACGAACAAGTTCTTGAAGTAAGAAAGAAATATCATGAGATATATGATGAGCTTGATAAAGAAGTTCAAAAAGATAGAGAAAAAGTTATTGCAGCAGGTGGCTTAAAAATTATTGGTACAGAACGTCATACAGCACGTCGTATAGATAATCAGCTTCGTGGTCGTTCTGGTCGTCAAGGAGATATAGGTGAATCAAGATTCTATATTTCATTAGATGATGACTTAATGAGACTATTTGGTCAAGATACTATAAAAGATAGACTTTCAATTATTACAAATAATTTGCCAGAAGATCAACCTCTTACTGTTGGCTTTTTAACAAAGGCAATTGAAAGAGCTCAAAAGAACATTGAGTCAATGCATTATAGTGCTCGTAAACACGTTTTGGAATTTGACGATGTTATGAATAAGCAAAGAGAGAATATTTATTCACAACGTCTAAGAGTTCTTGAAGGTGAAGATATGCATGAAACTGTTGAAAAGATGATTAAAGAAACAGTTGAAAGTGCAGTTTATTCTTATCTTCATTCAGATAGTTCGCATGAATCTGCTTCAGCATTAGAAAACTATATTAACCAAACATTTGATATCAAATATGAAGTTGGCGATAAAGATGCAGATGAAGTTAATGATGAAGTATCAGAATTAGCTATTAAAAAGCTACATGAAAAAGAAGAAGAATTTGGTGTAGAATCATTCAGAAAATTTGAAAGATTTGTAATTCTTCGTACGGTTGATGATAAGTGGATGGATCACTTAGAAACAATGGAACAATTAAAAGATAGTGCAAATCTTCAAGCATATGGTCAAAAAGACCCGGTAATGCAGTATAGAAATGAAAGCTATGGTATTTTTAATGAAATGACAGACTCAATTAAAGAAACTGTTGCAAGAGTTTGCTTACATCAATCAAAAGTTTCTGAAGAACAAACAAATACTGCTAACTTAAAGAAAGTTACGGATGCTATGAGAAGAATTATTGCTGAACGTCAAAGAGAAGCACAAAACCAAGCATCTACTTCTGGAAAGTCGCAACCAGTTAGAGTAGATAAAAGCAAACAAGTTGGACGTAATGATCCATGTCCATGTGGCAGTGGAAAGAAATATAAAAATTGTTGTGGAAAGAATAACTAAATTTAAGGAGGTTTTATATGAGCAAATTTTATTGTAATGTATGTGATGAAGAAGTTACTCTTGAAAATGGAAAGTGCCCAAAATGTAATACTGATTGGGAAAAAATAATCAATGAAAATACTTCTGATAATAATGCAGATGATAGTATTAAAAAGAAAAGTACCATTACTGACGATAGCACAAATGAGGATGTTACAATTGAAGATGGTATATATAAGACCATTAATTTTTTCTTAAACTGGGCAGGCGCCGCAAAGATATTTTATGTTATTCTTGCTATAATAACTGCTATTATTTCTATTTGTGGTATTGCAGCAACTGATGGTTTTTCACTTTTACTATTAGTTGTTTCTGTAATTCTTCTATTTACAGGAAATATATTTGAAAATAGTTTAAAGTGGAAAGCATATATGTTGTATACAAATATGAATAAATAATTCGTCAATCAGGGACAACTTCAAAAAGGGTTGTCCCTGATTGACATTATTTTGACAAAATATAGTAATATGAATTATAATGAAAATATAATAAAAAGTCAGAAAAATTGTTGCGGAAGAAAATTAATAAAGTTCGAAATAAGGCGGAGGATTTCATTATGGAAAATGACCTAAAACTATTAGTAAATGAAAATGAAAAAATATTATATGAGGGAAGACCTAATAAGAAATGCTTTTTATTTGAAAGTATTTTTAATCCTATGATGCCATTTGCGTTAATATGGGGTTTCTTTGATCTTTTTATTGTGGGTGGATCATTTTCTTCTAGTAAAGGATTAAATATTGGATTTGCTATTATATTTTTATCATTTTTATTATTGCATATGATGCCAGTGTGGCTTTATTTAGGAGGAGTTGTATTTAATTATAGAAAATATAGAAACACATATTATATTGTTACAGATAGTGGCATTTATGTTTCTGGAGGAATTTTTACAAGAACATATAATCATAAACCATTTGCAGAATTATCACAGGTTCATTTACATAGAGGAATAATTGATCAGATGTTTAATGTTGGAGATGTTATAACAACTTCAAGCCAACGTTCAAGTTCTGGTTATTCAATAATTTCTATATCTAGTATATCGAATTATATAGAAGTTTATAATCTGGTAAAGAAATTACAAAAAGACATATACACTGATGTAATGTATCCGAATGATAAAAGGCCATTAGAAAATCATGGATATAATACACAATATAGAGGATAAGAAAAATGTTAGAGAACCCCCTTTTTTATTAAAAAGGGGGCTAATTCACGAGGGGGGTATTTATGGCTACATTTGATGATTTTATGAAACTAGATATTAGAGTAGGAACAATTGTCGAAGCAAAGGTTTTTGAGAAAGCTAAGAGACCAGCTTATCAACTTCTAGTTGATTTTGGTAGTGAGATTGGTTTAAAAAAATCTTCTGCTCAGATTACGGAAGTATATAAATGTGAAGATTTGGTTGGTAAACAAGTCTTAGCGGTCGTTAATTTTCCGCCAAGACAAATTGCTGACTTTATGTCAGAAGTCTTAGTTCTTGGTACTTATAGTAAGCAAGGGGTTGTTTTGATTAGACCTGATGAACAAGTGGAAAATGGGGATAAATTAGGGTAAAACTTAAAATGGTTGCTCATAAACGATACTTCTTGTTGACATAATATAGAAAACATGGTATTATTTTAATGTTCTTATGTATATTATGGTATTCAAAAGGAGGATATTTCCTATGAAGCACATTCATTTTATAGATCCGCAGGTTGAGACTTTTATCAAGTGTAGGAAGGCATTAAAGTTCCGTTTTGGTTGGAAGCGGAAACTTAAAACTCTTAGGAACAGGGGCGATGTAGTTACAGTCTTTTATAATTACAAGTTTAGCTCCGAAATCATGGTTAAGAATCTTGGATTTAGTAAGCATTCTCACGTAACAGAGTATGAGTTTATCTATTTTGATGGTACACAACACTTCGAATCAAGCAAGTTTTCATGTATTGCTTGCTCGTCACTTTTTGCACTTGAGCCTTCTGTAGAAGAGACATATGGTATTTATTCTTCACATACTTTTGCTTCTGAAGAGCTTGCTTGTGCCTGCAATTTGAAGGAAGTAGGTCAAAAGTATAAATTCGCTACTATTGAAAAGACAACAGTAAAGCATGATGGTGAAAACGATAAAGTTGGACATGAAGAAGTTGTAACGATGAAGGAATTATTCATTAAGTATAAAGGTTACAACGAGGAGACCGAACAAAAAGAGTTTGTTTTTTCTATTGATAACAAAGAATGTAAATGTGCATTTGAAATAGTTGATTAAAAAATAGACATCTTAGAAATATATTCTAAGATGTCTATTTTTTTTGATAGTAATAATATATAATTATTAATGTTATAAAGTGATATAGACAGTTTTGTCTTATTAATATAGATGAGGAGGCCATCATGAAAAAACTACTATTAAGTATAATATGTCTTGCTGTTATATGCGCATGTACAAATCAAGAAATACCAATTAATGAATCTGGAGATAGAATAGATAATATAACAAGCGGTGAAACTATTAAACCATCGGAGCCTACTAAAGAAGAAATTGAAAAAGAAATGATTAATGAAAAGGTAAGTAATATGACATTAGAAGAAAAGATTGAACAAATGTTAATATTAGATTATTCTTTAGTTCCTTATGGAAAAGAAAATGAAGAAGATGCCACACAAATTTCTGATTCTGTAAAAGAAATAATATCTAGTCATAATTTTGGCGGAATAATTCTTTTTAGAGATAATGCTAGAGAAACTAAAAAGACACTTGAATTAATTAATAGTTTTAAAATGGCAGCAACTTCTGAAAACTCAAAACATAAGATTCCTTTATTTATGTGTGTAGACCAAGAAGGTGGTCGTGTAACGAGATTAGGCACAGGAACTTCAATGCCAGGCAATATGGCTTTAGGTGCTATTAATGATTATGATACAACAAAAGAATATGCTGGAGTCATTGGAAAAGAATTAAATGCTTTAGGATTTAATGTTGATTTTGCTCCAGTTTTAGATGTTAATAATAATCCTGCAAATCCAATTATTGGTGTGCGTTCTTTTTCATCAGATCCACAGAGGGTATCTAAAATGGGCGAGGCATTTATTGAAGGGCTTCATAACGAAAACATAGCATCTACACTAAAGCATTTTCCTGGCCATGGAGATACAGCAACAGATAGTCACACAGGATTGCCAATGATAGATAAATCGTTAGATGAAATTAGAAATTTAGAGTTAATACCATTTAAAGCAGGAATAGACAAAGGTGCAGATATGATAATGACTGCACATATAGTTTATCCACAAATTGAAAAGACAAAATATATTTCTAAAAAGACAGGGGAAGAAATAACACTTCCTGCAACTTTGTCTAAAACTATTCTTACAGATATTTTAAGAAGTGAATTAGGTTTTGAAGGGCTAATAGTAACTGATGCTTTAAATATGGCCGCTATAGCAGAACATTTTGATAAAAAAGATGTTGTGAGATATGCATTAAATGCAGATGTAGATATTTTATTAATGCCAGTTTCACTTTTAAATAATGATGGCAATGTTATAGATTATGTAACTATGATTGCAGAACTTGTAAGAGCAGGAGAAATTGATGAAGCAAAAATAGATGCTTCAGTTAGTAGGATACTAAAACTTAAAAATAAAATGGGTATGTTTGAGAAATCTTATGAATTAACACAAAAAGATGTTACTAATGCATTATCTATTGTTGGCTCAAAAGAAAACCATGAAATTGAATTTAACATTTCTAAGAAGGCAGTTACACTTATAAAAGGTGAAGAATTATTACCATTAGATAAAAATGCAAAAACAATAATATTTACATCAATATCTAATTCTAAGGATAGTATTGATTATGCTATAGAATTATTAAAAGAAAATGGAATAATAGATGATAGTTTTGCTTATGAAGTCGTAAATTATGAACAAAAAAGTTTTGATTCATTAAAAAATAAAACAAATGGTGCTGACAATATTATCATACTTTCTAATGCTTCTAGTGCAAAAGATTTTTCTAAAACAAATGTTGGCTCTCAAGGTAAGTTTATAGATAGTGCTATTAAAGAGATGCATAATCAAAATAAAAAAGTTGTTCTTGTATCTTGCATGCTTCCTTATGATGCTTTTAGATATGAAGATGCTGATGCTATTGTATGTGTATATGGAAATAGAACAATATCATCACTTCCAATAGTATATAATGGTGAAACCGAGACGTTTGGTGTAAATATTTCTGCAGGAATATATAAATTGTTTAGTAATGAAAAATTTGTTGCAACGATTCCAGTAGATAGATAATGGAGGAAAAATATTATGAAAAGATTATTATTTGCTTTATTAATAATAAGCGTTATTCTTGCAAGCTTTGCTTTAGCTTTAGATGAAAATTTGTTAATTGAGTACTCTGATGTTACAACTTGGCATTGGGCATATGAAACAATTCAAAAACTATCTTCAAAAGGTATTATTTCAGGATATCCAGATGGTACATTTAAACCAAATAATAATATAACAAGAGCAGAAGCTTCCAAAATATTTATGGAGGCGCTTAATCCAGATGGTGTATTTAGTTATGGAATTGACGTTTGTCCAGATGTAACTCGTTTTCATTGGGCAAGTAGGTATATCATTAATGCTAAAATATATATTAAGTTATATGATGATGGCTTATTTAAGCCAGAACAAGATATTACGAGATTAGAGTTTGCTAACGCAATAGCAGAAAAATTAAAATTCACAAATGCAGTCTTAAATATCAAAAGTAATACAGATGACATTAATTTAACTGATATAAACGATTTGGACGAAAAAAGTGTTGAAAATATTAAATATTTGGTTAAAGTAGGAATTATAAATGGTTATGAAGATAATACTTTTAGACCTAATAATAATTTAACTAGAGCCGAAGCTTGTAAAGTATTGTCTTTAGCTATGACTTATTTAGATAATGGAATTAAAGCTGAAGTCTCGCAAAGAAAAGGTTGGACAACTGTAGATACAAATACCGCATGGAATAGTCCTTTAAGATTTGACACAGATGGAAATATTAAATATTTTATTTCTGATTCTAAAGAAGAAGCACAGCTTTACTATAATGGTGTATATTTTATGACTCCAAATAAAAACATTACTACTGTTAAGAAAGAAAAACTATATACACCAGATGGATTAGAATGGGATGTAATCTGGATGGGACCAAAAGTAGTTGATTATATGCAAAGTGGTGATAAATATATATTAGTTGATTATTACCAGGATAAACAATTTGAGTTTGATAATTACTATGTTAGAGAAGCTGAAGCAATTAAAGTTGCAGAAGAATTGTTCCCATATTTAACATTTAAAATTTCATATGAAAATGACAAATTATTTATGAATCATTATTCTGCAAAAACAGGAAGCTTTGTTGGATCTTTGCAAATAGTTGATTACGTAAATGATTTATATGGTAAATATAGAATAAGTATTAAAAATCTAAAATCTGTTATATGGTCTGAAGAAGTAAATGGTAATTATCAAGACCAAATCGATTTTATAAATTCATATTATGAAAATTAAAGCATAAAAATAATGGAGGTAATTTACCTCCATTATTTTTTTATTTTCTTTAAAAGTTCTTGAGCAGGTTCAAAATCTTTAATTGATTCTAATTTAGATATAGACTTTTCTACATCTTTTTCTATTCCTAAAATTGCGCTTCCCTTTAAATAGAAAAGATTAACTAAATTGTATATATTCCAGTTGTTTCTAGTTTTAATTGGCGCAGATGCGCCTAAATTGAAATAATAAAATGATTTTTCTAAATCTTTTTCTGTTCCAATACCATTGTAGTAACAAAGTGCAACTTTGTTACAAGCCCAACTTTCTTCTTCGTTTGCGCTATGTAAAAAGTAATCAAATGCTTTTTTATAGTCTTTTTTCATTTCATAAACTCTTCCAAGATTATTATAGGCATATATGTAATTTGATTTAGCTGCTTTGTTGAAATAAGATATAGCTTTATCTATGTTTTTCTTTTTATTTTTTGTCCATCCATTTAAATAACAAAGGCCTTTAGTATTTAGCGCAGATATACTATTTAGTTCAATTGCTTTATCTAAATACTTATTTGCAATTTCTATATCGCTATCTGTTAACGATCCAATCTTTTGATTTAATATCATGTGTGCTAGCATCCAGTATGAAGTAGGGTGATTATAACTTGCTGCCATTTTGTGATATTTAAATGCTTACTCATATCTTGGATATCCTTCAATAACACCATCATATTCTAAATTACCTAATTGGTATAATGCATATGGATTATTTTCTTTAGCTAGTCTTTTAAGTGATGGTATATATGTAATACCTTCTTTAAATTCAATTTGAAGATATTTTTTTAAATCATTTAGGGAAATATTTGTTTTAGATAATATTTCTTCTATAGTTTCATTTACTAAATCTTCTTCATATAATGGTTGCTTTTTATCTAATATAACAAAGAACAATGTTTGACATATATATTCATAATAGTTTTTCTTATTTAGATTTTCTATTAATGATTTCTTTAGTTCTGTTGGAACATATAAATCGTTCTTGGCAAATAAACTTAATTGAGAACATAGATTTCTTAATGATTCGTATGTGTTTAGTTCTCTAACGGTTTTAATATTATAAACATAACCATCCATTATAGATATCAGATTACTAATAGTAGATATTAAAACTGATTTGTTATCTTGGTATATTTTTTTATATTCTAAAAAAATTTGTTTATATTCAGATCCAATAGCACGATACCCTGTGCAATAATTACCAACTGTAGTATCTGAGATATCATCTATAGAAAATAAAGTGCAAAAGATTTCAGTTTGAATTGCGCCAGTTTTATTAACAGATAATTTCTTTATTGTGTTAAATAAATTACCGAGAGAAAGATGAGATGTATTATCATTTAATTTTATATATGATTTCATAATTGTTTCCTTTCAACTAATATAAAGCATTTTTAGTTATAGATATACTATCAATATTTGGGCGTATTAGCAATAGAATTTGTGGATTTAATGTGGAATAAAATATTTTGTGTGGACCTATGTTTATTTGTATATTTTTCAGTAGATGTAAAATAATAACTATAAATTATGTCACGGAGGTGGTTTACTTGGATATTGTAATTCAAAAATTCGGGGGCAGTTCTGTATCTAATACAGAAAATTTATTTAAAGTATGCAAACATATAATTAATGAAAAACTAAAACGAAAATCGGTGATTGTTGTTGTTTCTGCTCAAGGAAACACTACAGATAAATTAATAGATGAAGAAAAAGAAATAATGGCTTTTGCAAGCAAAAGAGAACATGATGTTTTAATTTCAGTAGGAGAACAAATAACTATTTCTAAATTGGTTATGTGTCTTGAAAAATTAGGTTATGATGCAGTTTCTTATTTAGGATTTCAGTTACCGATAATAACAGATTCTAATCATGGAGATGCCAATATAATAAGCATTGATACAACTAAAATTTTAAAAGATTTAAATGAAGATAGAATTGTTGTTGTTGCAGGTTTTCAAGGAATTGATTTAGAAGGGAATATTACTACACTAGGTAGAGGAGGATCAGATACCACAGCAATTGCACTTGCTGCAGCATTAGGAACACATAGATGTGAAATCTATAAAGATGTTGATGGTGTTTATTCAGAAGATCCTAACACACATAGTGATGCTATAAAGTTTGACCATATCTCTTACGATAAAATGCTTTACATGGCTAACAACGGAGCACAAGTTTTGCATAACAAATGTGTTGCTTTAGCAAAAGATTATAATGTTGAGATAATGGTTAGATCTACATTTAAAGATAACTGTATGGGAACTATTATTTCATAATGAATGATAGTTCCTTTTTGTTATATGAAAGGAGTTTATATGAGTATAAGAATAGGAATTCTTGGCTATGGAAATTTAGGTCGAGGAATTGAAACTAATATAAAAGGAAATAGTGATATGGAATTGGTAGCAATTTTTACTAGAAGAAATCCAGAGGATTTAACAATTGCATCTAATGTTCCAGTTGTTAATATTAGAGATATTGAAGAGTGGAAAGATAGGATTGATGTATTAATACTTTGCGGTGGTTCTGCGACAGATTTACCAGAACAAACACCGGAGTTTGCGAGGATGTTTAATGTGATAGATAGTTTTGATACACACAAAAATATTCCAACACATTTTGATAATGTTAATAAGTCTGCTTTAGAAGGAAATAAAGTTGCACTAATTTCTTGTGGATGGGACCCAGGAGCATTTTCAATCAATAGATTATATACAGAATGTTTTTTGCCAAATGGTAATACGTATACATTTTGGGGACCCGGTGTAAGTCAAGGACATTCAGATGCAATAAGAAGAATTGATGGAGTAAAAAACGCAATTCAATATACAATACCAAAAGATGAAGCATTAAATGAAGTAAGAAGTGGAAGCAATCCAAATCTTACTGTAAGAGATAAACACAAAAGAGTTTGTTATGTTGCTTTAAATGAAAATGCTAATGAAGATGAAATTAGTGAAGATATTAGTTCTATGCCTAATTATTTTGATGAATACGATACAGAAGTTAATTATGTGAGCGAAGAAGAACTAAGACAATATCATTCAAAAATGCCACATGGTGGATTTGTGATAAGGAGTGGTAATACAGGAACGAATAATGAAAATAGAGAAATAATAGAATATTCTTTAAAACTTGATTCAAATCCAGAATTTACATCAAGTGTTATTCTAGCTTATGCAAGGGCAGTATATAGAATGTCACAAAAAGGAGAAAGTGGATGTAAAACTGTATTTGATATTGCACCATCAATGCTTTCTCAAAAATCAAATGAAGAATTATTAAAGATTTTGTAAAGGAGAATGATGATATGAAAAATATAATTTTTACCGGTTGCGGAACAGCCATAGTAACCCCTTTTACAGAAGATGGTGTCAACTTTGAAGAATTTAGAAGAATGATTGAATTTCAGATAGAAAATAATGCTGATGCAATTATAGTTTGTGGTACCACAGGTGAAGCTTCAACAATGACAGAAACTGAAAGAAAAGAAACAATTAGATTTGCAGTTGAAGTTGCTAACAAAAGAATTCCAATTATCGCAGGAACAGGTGGCAATTGTACTAAGTCTGCAAAAGAAATGTCTATTTATGCAGAAAGTGTTGGAGTTGACGGATTATTAATTGTAACTCCATATTATAACAAAACTACACAAGATGGATTGATTGCACATTATAAAGAAATTGCAAGTGCAGTTAATCTTCCAATTATTTTATATAACGTTCCAGGTAGAACCGGTTTAAATATTTTACCTAAAACTTGCTTGGAATTATCTAAAATAGAAAATATTGTAGCTATAAAAGAAGCAAGTGGTAATCTTTCTCAAATTGCTGAAATTGCAAATTTGTGTAGAGATAACTTAACAATTTATTCTGGAAATGATGATCAAATACTTCCAATTTTATCATTAGGTGGAAAAGGAGTAATTTCTGTATTGTCAAATATAATTCCACAAGATGTTCATGATATGGTATATTGTTATTTAGAAGGTGATTTTGAAAGGGCAAAAAAATTACAACTTGATACATTAGACTTAACTAAAGCTTTGTTTAGTGAAGTAAATCCAATTCCAGTAAAAGCAGCTTGCAACATGATTGGATTTAATGCTGGATTGCCGAGACTCCCACTAATTGAAATGAGTGAAGCGGGACAAGAAAAATTACGTTCATTAATTAATAATTATATGAGGTGAAAGTTATGATTAACGTACTAATTAATGGTATTACCGGAAAAATGGGAAATGAAGTATTGCAAGAAGCTTTAAAGGCAGAAGATATACAAGTTGTTGCAGGAGTTAATAATTCAAAGATTCTTTTAAATTATAATATTCCTGTTTATAACGATTTTAATAGTATAAAAGAAGGTGTAGACATTGTAGTTGATTTTTCATCAATTACAAATACTTT
>CAMUYU010000023.1 GCA_947164995.1 uncultured Clostridia bacterium | reverse complement strand
GCTTTAGCAAATGAAGAGGGTAGTTTATTTCCTTCTAAATGGATGAATACTAATGATTTTTGGGTTTATTCTCTTATACCCATTATATCTTTAGCTTTAAAGATAGGAGCAGGATATTTTGCTTCAAGACAAATTGCTGTTTTTGTTCAATCTATCATTTTTATTTTGTTGATATTTGAATTGTATATTAAATTAATGAAAGATAAAAGTGGTTTTAAAATTGTACTTCTGTTGATTTTATCTGGTATTTCAGGACAGTTTATTTTTGAAATGTTTGGTGATGCTTCTTATGGCAGTATTGTTTTTTATATGCTTTTAGAAATTATACTTCTTATAAAGTATCTAACAAATCCTGAAAATAAAAGGTATATCATTATATTTGGTATTTTACTATTTTTATTATCATCTTTTTCTTTAAGATTTCCTATATATTTAGGTGCACCACTTATTTGTGCGTTGCTTTATTTAATATATAAAGAATCTTTTATTAAAAAGTATTTAATGTCGGTTGTGGTAATTATACTGTCTTGTGCACTTGGTTTTTTAGGTCATGTTGTATTGAGTAATTCATTGCAATTTGAAACGAATTATGAAGATAACACTTTAGTTGAAGACTATGAAAATTATAATGAAAATATTACTCAAACTGCTTATAACTATTTCTTTATTTGTGGTTGTACAAATCTTAATACTAAAGGTTTAAAAATTACATATAATAATGATATTATTACACCTTCGTCACCATTAATTGCTATTATTTTTGTTAGAGCTTGTTTTGCAATATTTACACTTGTTTTACCTTTTATTTTACTTAAAAAGGTAAAATTAATGAATTTGCCAGAAAAATTATTATTTATTTTTACAGTTTCTCATGTTATATTATTGGTGTTCTTTTTGATTTTTGGAAATATGGCTTGGTGGCATAGATACTATATACCTGCGCTATTCTTTTTAGTTTTACTATATCCGCTTGGATATAAGTATATATTTAGAAGTGAACAAAGAAATAGAGTTATTTTTAAATTTGTAATGGTTGGGCTTGTGTTATCTTCGATGTTTTTAATCTTCACATCTGAATATGATCTAGAAGAACACAAAATTAGGGAAAATCCATATCAAAAGATTGCGGATTATTTGCTTTCTAAAGGTTATTCATATGGATATTGTGGCAATGGAGAAGAAGGACCTTTATATTCATTACTAACTGACGGAAAACTTATTGTAATTCGTTTAAAGGGTGATGGTTATACAAAGTCTGGTTGGTTATCTAATACCGATTGGCTTAAAAGAGATTTCTATAATGGAAGAACATTTTTTATAAGAAATAGTGAATATCCAGCAATTCCTATTGAAAATAAGGCGATTAGCACTTATTATATAGATGATTTAAGAATACAGGTTTATAGAAACAATGATGCTTTTTGTGATAGACTTGAAGAACTTGAAGCAATAGCTCTTGAAAAAGAGAAAAGAAATGAAGATAAGCAACAAAAGAGAATTGAAGATACTTTAAATGACACTGTTAAGGAAAAAGAAAACAAAGTAGTTGATTCAGATGATAGTAATTTAAATGACAATAATTAAAAAATACATGGAGGAATTATTATGAATAAGCTTTCAATAGTTGTACCAGTTTATAACGAAAAAGATTTAGTTTTAGATGTACTTAAAAAGGTTAAAGAAATCAAGATTGAAGGAAAAGATGTTGAAATCATTGTTGTTGATGATTGTTCGACTGATGGTACTAGAGAAATTCTTAAAGAACATGGCTCGGAATATGCTGATAAAATTTTATACCATGATGTAAATCAAGGAAAAGGTGCGGCACTTAAAACTGGATTTAGTGAAATCACTGGAGATGTAGCAATTGTTCAAGACGCAGATTTTGAATATGACCCTATGGAAATTCCTTCAGTGGTTGAACCTATCTTTTCTGGAGAGGCTGACGTATGTTATGGCTCAAGATTTTTAAATAATGAGTATAAAGGTTATAAAGCTAATCAAATGGCTAATAAAGTTTTAACTGATTTATCTAACTTTATGACAGGACTTAAAGTACCAGATATGGAAACTTGTTATAAAGCTTTTAAGGCAGACTTTATTAAAAATATAGATATTAAAGAAAAAAGATTTGGTTTCGAACCAGAAATTACAGCAAAAATGTCTAAGTCTAATCTAATTTATACTGAAGTACCAATTTCTTATTATCCTAGATCAAAAGAAGAAGGAAAGAAAATAAAACTTAAAGATGGATTTAGAGCATTATACTGTATTGCTAAATATAGATAAGTAAATAGTTTATATATATGTTTTATTAGAATGAAGTTTATTAACTTAGTCTAAATTAGGGAGGATTAATTATGAGACCCGAAAGTGTAGAACTCTTTGTCCCTGGAAGACTTTGTATTATGGGAGAGCACAGTGACTGGGCTGGTAAATATAGAAATGTTAACAATAAGATAGAAAAAGGTTTTGCTATTGTTACTGGAATTGAAGAAGGTATTTACGCAACTGCCACTGTTTCTAAAAAGTTATCAGTAAAAAATGTAATAACTAATCAATCGTTTGAATGTGAAATGACTTTAGATAAGTTAAAAGAAGTTGCAGAAAATGGTGGGTATTGGAGTTATGTTGCAGGTGTTGCATATTGCATCAAAGAGCAATATAACATTGATGGTGTAAATATAACCATTACTAATACTACTATTCCTGAAAAGAAGGGATTATCATCATCTGCAGCAATTTGTGTTTTAGTTGTTAGAGCTTTTAATGAACTTTATAATCTTAGGTTAAATACTATTGGTGAAATGAACTTAGCATACTTTGGTGAAATTACTACACCTTCTCGTTGTGGTAGATTAGACCAAGCTTGTGCTTTTGGTAAAAGACCTGTTCTTATGGTTTTTGATGGCGATAAAATTGAAGTTCAGGATGTCAAGGTTCAAAAGCATTTACGTTTTGTTTTTGCTGATTTAGGAGCAAAGAAAGATACTATTAAAATCCTTGGTGATTTGAATAGATCATTTCCTTTTGCTGAAACCTCTAAAGACAATAAAGTTCACTTAGGTTTAGGCAAAAACAATAAAGAAATCGTTCTTGAAGCTATTCATTATATCGAAGAAGGCAATGTTCAAATGCTTGGTGAAATGATGAATAAAGCTCAAGAAAATTTTGACAAAAATGTGGCAATTGCTTGCCCAGAGGAATTATTTGCGCCTGTTCTTCATAAAGTTTTAAATGATAGTTTTATTATTGAAAATTCCTATGGTAGAAAGGGTGTTGGTTCTCAGGGTGATGGCACTGTCCAAGTACTTGCTAAAGACGAAGAGTCTCAGCAAAAGATTAAAGATTACTTTAGTAATGTACTTGGTATGAAAGCATATGAGTTAACCATTGAGCCTACCAAACCAATTAAGAAAGCGATTATACCTGTTGCTGGTAATGCTACAAGAATGTATCCTATTTCCAAATGTGTTAAAAAAGCATTTTTACCTATAATTGATGAAGATGGTATTATTAAACCTGCAATTTTAAGTCTTATTGAAGAACTTGATTCTGCAGGTATTGAACAAATTTGTTTAATTATAGATGAAGAAGAAGAGGAAGAGTTTAGGCATTTCTTTGATCAAAAGCTTACTAAGGCAGTAATTGATAAGTTGTCTCCTGAAATGTTAGAATATGAATCGCATATTCATCGTTTAGGTAAAAAGATTACTTATATTGTTCAAAAAGAAAAACTTGGCTTTGGACATGCAGTTTCGCTTTGTGAGGAGTATGCAGGTGGAGACCCAGTACTACTTGTGCTTGGTGACCAGCTTTATAAGTCGTATACATCTAGGTCTTGTACTGAACAGTTTTTACGTAGTTATGCGAAGTCTAATAAGCTTTCTGTTTCAGTTTGCGAAGTAGATTTAAAAGATGTTTCTAAGTATGGTATTCTTTCAGGTACTATCGAAGATGACAAAGATTATTTCCAAGTAGATAGTTTTGTTGAAAAGCCTAATCCAAATGTTGCAAAAGAAAGATATTACACCAAAACTAAAGGTGGTAAGAAGTATTATGCAGTATTTGGTCAGTACGTTCTTACGGAAGATGTTTTCAAAATCTTAAAGCAAAACATTGCTGAAGGTAAGAAAGAACATGGTGAATTTCAATTAACTAGTGTTATTGAAGAAGCTAGAAAGATTGATGGCCTTGTTGCTTTTATTCCTAAAGGTAAATTCCTAGATATTGGTAACGTTGAGTCCTACAAGAATACATTTATAGAAAAGTGTAAGTAAAGACCAGATTTATTCTGGTCTTTTTTATTATTTATATATGCCACATTATGTTGACAAAAGCGTGCCATTTTTGATAAAATTTGTTAGATGACAAACAATTTCGAGGTGTTTTAAATGAATAAAAAGGTAGATAGATATAGTCATTATAATAAAGATTCAAAAAAGTTAGATAACAAGATAAAAGAAATAAAAGAATCAGAATTTGAATCTAAGGTTGAAGGTCGTAATGCCGTTTTAGAGCTATTAAAATCTAATAGAGAAATTAACAAAGTATTTATTGCAAAAGGTGAAAGACAAGGCTCTATTAATGAAATTATTTCTTTGTGTAAAGATAGAGGCATTGTTTTCCAAGAAGTTGAAAAAGCAAAACTTGATTCTTTTACAGAAACAAATCATCATCAAGGAGTTATTGCATTTGCTTCACCAATTGAATATAAAGAAGTATCCGATATTATAAATATTGCAAAAGAAAGAAACGAGGCTCCTTTTATTGTAATTTGTGATGAAATAGAAGATCCCCACAACTTAGGAGCATTAATCAGAACTGCAGAGATTGCAGGTTGTCATGGATTAATTATTCCTAAAAGAAGATCTTGTCAAGTTACAGAAGTGGTTTCAAAAGTTGCTTGTGGTGCTACTGAGCATTTAGCAATAGCTAGAGTTGGAAATATTAATGATGCTATTGATGAGCTTAAAGAAGCGGGAGTTTGGGTATATGGTACAGATGGTAGCGCAGATAAATTATACTTTGAAGAAGATTTAACTGGTCCTTGTGCTATTATTATTGGTAGCGAAGGAAGAGGCATGAATAAACTTACTATGAAGAAGTGTGACGTACTTTTGAAGATACCTATGAAAGGACATATCACATCTCTTAATGCGAGTGTAAGTGGCGGAATTGTTATATTTGAAGCTGTGAGACAAAGACACAAGTAAATATATACTATTGACTTTATTAATAATTCGTTATAAAATATCAAACAATGATTTAAAAACAGAGATTAAGAGGAGTAAGACTTTTAATATCTTCGAAAGAGAAAAGGGTCACCGGCTGAAAACCCTTGAAGTAAAATAGTCTGAAGGTAGCTTATGAGTTGCAAAGGTGAAATTTAGTAACTTTTGTCGGTCCGCACACGTTAAGTGCTTTGAGGTTAAAACAAATTTGTGTAGCTTTTTTGTTTTAATGAATTAAGGTGGTAACACGAGCAATTCGTCCTTATGGGATTGAGTTGCTCGTTTTATTTTTATGATAAGGAGACTAACAAAATGAAACTACTAGAAAAGAATTACGAACCAAAAGATTTTGAAGAAAGAATTTATCAAAATTGGCTTGATAAAAAATATTTTAAAGCTGATGAAAACAGCAACAAGCCACCATTTTCTATTGTTATGCCACCACCAAACATAACTGGTGTACTTCACATGGGACATGGTATGGATAATACTCTTCAAGATATTTTAGTCAGATATAAAAGAATGAAAGGTTTTGAGACTCTTTGGATTCCTGGTGTTGACCATGCCTCTATCGCTACTGAAGCTAAGATAGTTGCTAAGATGAAAGAAGAAGGCATTACAAAAGCAGATATCGGAAGAGAAGAATTCTTAAAAAGAGCTTGGGCTTGGAAAGAAGAATATGGTGGAACAATTTTAAAACAACTTCGTAAGATGGGTGTTTCTCCAGATTGGGATAGAACATCTTTCACTATGGATGAAAACTTAACAAGAGCTGTTAAAAGAGTTTTCAAAAGTCTTTATGATAAAGGTTTAATCTATAAAGGTGAAAGAATGGTTAACTGGTGTCCATTCTGTAATACTTCTATTTCTGACGCAGAAGTTGAATACGAAGAAGAGCCATCACATTTATGGCATGTTAAATATCCTGCACCTGATGGAAGTTACTCAATTACAGTTGCTACAACTCGTCCTGAAACAATGCTTGGAGATACTGCTATAGCTGTTCATCCAGATGATGAAAGGTATAAAGACATAGTTGGTAAGACAGTTATTCTTCCACTTATGAATAAAGAAATTCCTATCATTGCTGATGAATATGTTGAAAAAGATTTTGGAACAGGTGCTGTTAAGATTACACCAGCTCATGATCCAAATGACTTTGAAGTTGGTCTTCGTCATAACTTAGAAGTTGTAAAAGTATTTGATGAACAAGGTGTTATGTTTGATTTGGTACCTAAGTATGCTGGACGTGATAGACTTGCTGTTCGTGATGAAATGGTTGAGGACCTTAAGAAAGAAGGAGTTTTAGTTAAGGTTGAAGATTATTCTCATAACGTAGGTAAATGTTATAGATGTCACCAAACTATTGAACCTTATGTTTCAAAACAATGGTTTGTTAAAATGGAACCTTTAGCAAAGCCTTCTAACGAAGCAGTTAGAGCTGGTAAAACAAAGTTTGTTCCTGAAAGATTTGATAAGATTTATTATAGCTGGATGGAAAACGTTAAAGACTGGTGTATCTCAAGACAACTTTGGTGGGGACATAGAATTCCTGCATATTATTGTGATGATTGTGGTCACATTGAAGTTGCAGAAGAAGATGTAACTACTTGTCCAAAGTGTGGTGGAAAGATGCATCAAGATGAAGATACATTAGACACATGGTTTAGTTCTGCATTATGGACATTTGCTACTATGGGTTGGCCAGAGAAAACTAAAACTTTAGAAAAGTTCCATCCTACATCAGTATTAGTTACAGGTTATGATATTATTTTCTTCTGGGTTGCTAGAATGATTTTCTCTAGTATTGAAAATGTTGGAGAAGTTCCTTTCTATGACGTTTTAATTCATGGATTAGTTAGAGATGCACAAGGAAGAAAGATGTCTAAGTCTTTAGGTAATGGCGTTGATCCATTAGAAGTAATTGAAAAATTTGGTGCAGATTCATTTAGATTTGCACTTGTATATGGTACTTCTGCAGGTAATGATACAAGATATTCTGAAGAAAAAATTGAAGCAGGAAGAAACTTTGCAAATAAACTTTGGAATGCTTCAAGATTTTTACTTATGAATTTTGGTGATGACTTTGAAGAAGATTGGAACAATTTAACACTTGAAGATAAATGGATTTTATCTAAAGCAAATAAAACGATTGCTGATGTTACAAATAGTATGGATAAGTATGACTTTGGTGTTGCACTTCAAAAGATTATGGAACTTACAAGAGATGAGTTCTGCGATTGGTATATTGAAATGTGTAAGCCACGTTTATATGATATGACAAATCCAACTCGTAAATCGGCACTTACTGTTTTAAATAAAGTTTTAATTGATTGCTTAAAGATGCTTCATCCATTTATGCCATTTATTACTGAAGAAATATATACAAAACTTCCAATTATAGATGAGAGTATTATGATTTCTAATTATCCAACATTTGATGAAAAGTATTCTTTCGATAAGGAAGAAAAAGATTTGGAACTTGTAAAAGAAATCATCACAGGTATTAGAAACTTAAGAGCTAATATGAATGTTGCTCCTTCAAAGAAAGCTACTATGATATTTGTTACAAATAAGAAAGATGTTATTGAAGAAGGAAGAGGATTCATTGAAAAATTGGCAGGTGCTGATAGCGTTGCTTGCCAAGATGATAAAACAGGCATTCCAGAAAATGCAGTTTCACTTGCAGTTGAAGGAATCGAAATTTATATTCCATTTGATGAGTTAGTAGATATTGAAAAGGAAATTGAAAGACTTGAAAAAGAAGCTCTAACTTATACAAATGAAATTAATAGAGCAAAGAGAATGCTAGATAACCCTGGATTTACTTCAAAAGCTCCACAAGATAAGATTGATGCTGAAAAAGCTAAGATAACTAAGTACGAAGAATTACTTGAAAAAACTAACGAAAGATTAGCTAGTTTGAAGTAAATATAATGAGCTCGGAGACATCTCCGGGTTCATTTTTTTACATTTTCATTACATTTAAAAAAAGTATTTGCAAAGGCTTTACAATAGTGTATTATATTAATTGTAAGAATTATGTAAATTTTACGAAATGTTGTTCGCATTTTGATTGTATGTTTTAAAAATCACTTGATAGGATAGGTTTTACTTATTTCTATTTTTGTTTTGAAGTTTTATACATTTTACTAAAGATAAAGATATTAAAGGATGAAAAGATATGGGGAAAGCATTGAGAAGACTAATTAAATCTATTTGTATTGTTGCGCTTATTTTATATGGTGGTATAGTTATGGCAAAGCAGGAAATTAGCTTTAAGAAGTATGATAATGAGCTTGCTAACTATCAAACTATGATTTCTGAAGAAGAAATTAAGCATGAGCAACTTTTATCAACTAAAGAGCATATTGCGACTCAAGATTATATAGAAGAAGTAGCTAGACAAAAACTAGGTCTTGTTATGCCTAACGAAATTGTATTTATAGATGCAAGTATGTAGTATTGTATGATTATGATTTGTAACACCCATTTTGTATGGGTGTTATTTTTTTATATACTAAAGAGTATTTAATTGACTATGTAGGGTAATATACATAGTTGTTTAAATAAAAATAAGTAAGGAAGGATGAAAGAAATGAAAGTTAGCAAATTATTAAGTCTACTTTTAGTATTTTCAGTAATGCTTATGATGTTTACTGTTGCTTTTGCTGAAAGTGGAGATGTGACAAATGATGAAAACCCTATAGATATAAGTGGAGATAAAGAAGTTGTTGCTACTAGTGGCGAAAAAGAAGAAGTAGTTGTAAGTGGCGAAGAAGAGGCCGAAATAGTAAGCGGCGAAATAGAAGAAGTAGCTGTAAGTGGTGAAGAAGAGGCCGAAATAGTAAGCGGTGAAAAAGAAGAAGTAGTTGTAAGTGGTGAAGAAGTTACAACTAGTGGCGATAAAGAAGAAGCAGTTGTAAGCGGTGATAAAGAACCAGCTTCAAGTGGAGATAAAGAAGAGGCTAAAAGCGGGAATCAAGCAGAACCTTTTGCAAATGATGTTGCAAGTGGTGATTGGTATTTTTCTTTTGTAGAAAAAGCCCTAGAATTAGGAATTATGGATAATGATGAAGATGGAAACTTCAATCCAAATGCAAAAGCTACTAGAGAAGATGCTTTTGATGCTTTAACAAATGCATTTCATACTTCATATACTTTAAATACTGAAGATCCTGAAGTATTCTTAGAGCAAGAAACAACAAGAGAAGAGGTTACATATATATCTTATCTATATGCTCAAAGTATTGGAGAAGGCTTTGAGGGCACATGGATGTTTTTATTAGATTATTCAGATAGAGAAGAAATTTCTGAAGATGCCTACGAGGCCGTTGCTTGGTGCTCAATGAAAGAAGTTGTTATTGGAAGACCAGATGGTACATTTGGAGCTAAAGATGGCTGTACAAGAGCAGAATTAGCTACAATTATGGTTAGATTAGTTGAACTTTTTAAAGACTAAAATATTTGAATTTTTCCTTATATTTGATTGACAAAAATAGCAAAATATAAGATAATACAATAGGTTGACGCCTTGTGCGTACAACCTATTTTATTCGCTATTTTTTTCAAAACTATAGCTAATAAATATGGCAGATAATTTTAGAAAGGGTTGATTTTTTATTATGGCAAATGAGGAAAATTTTGCAGAGTTATATGAAAACTCATTAAAAAGTTTAGAGGAAGGAACACAAGTAACAGGTACTGTTGTTGAAATTGTTGGCGACGAAATTTTCGTCGATTTAGGATATAAGGCAGATGGCGTTGTTCCAAAGGATGAATATTCTTACAATGAAGAGGATAAACCAGCAGACAAATATAAAGCTGGTGACAAAATTGATGTTTACATCTTAAGAATGAATGATGGAAAAGGAAATGTTTTACTTTCAACCAAGAGACTTCAAACTAAGAAATTAAGAGAAGAATTCGAAGCAAGAGTTAAGTTAGAAGAACCAGTTAAAGTTAAGGTTACTAACGTAGTTAATGGTGGTGTTACAGCTGAGTGTTGCGGAATTAGAGTATTCATTCCACAATCTCAATTAGGTAAGAAAGTAGAAAATTTAGAAGAATATAGAGGCAAAACATTAGAAGTTAAGATTATTGAATATGATGCTGATAAGAAAAAGATTATTGGTAGTGAAAGAGTTTTAGTTAAAGCTGCTCGTGAGCAAGCTGAAAAAGACGTTTGGGCAAAAGCAGTTGTAGGTGCTGAATTAGAAGGTACTGTTAGAGAACTTAAAGAATATGGTGCTTTCATCGATTTAGGTGGAGTTGACGGATTACTTCACGTTTCAGAGCTTTCTTGGAAACAAATTAAGCATCCTTCAGAAGTTCTTAAAGTTGGGGATGTTATTAAAGTTAAAGTATTATCTGCAGACCCAGCTACTAAGAAAATTTCATTAGGATATAGAAAAGCTGAAGACAATCCATGGCTTAATGTTCCATATCAAGTTGGTGATGTTTTAGAAGCTAAAGTTGTTTCTATGAAGCCATTTGGAGCATTTGTTGAACTTCCAAACGGTTTAGAAGGTTTAGTTCATATTTCAAACATTACTCATGCAAGAATTGCAAAACCACAAGATGCTCTTGAAATGGGCCAAATGGTTACAGCAAAAGTTGTTGAAGTTGATTTAGATAAGAAAAGAATTGAACTTTCTATTAGAGAAATGGAAGAAAGAATGCCAGAAGATGCTGCTGCAGCTACTGAAGAAGTAAAAGCTGAAGAACCAGCTGGTGAACAAATCAAAATTCCTACAATGGAAGATGCAGTTGAAGTTGAAAAAGAAGAAGCTAAAGAAGAAGAATAGAATTTTACCTTTCAATATCAGGATGATACCTGAAAAATTATTTTGTTAGGGAATGGTTTTACACTGTTCCCTACAAATTTGTTATATAAGTAAACATAAAATGTTGACGAATGAGGGATTAGTATGGAAATTAGAAACGTAGCCATTATCGCACACGTAGATCATGGTAAAACTACATTAGTTGATGCTCTTTTAAAGCAATCAGGAACTTTTAGAGAGAATGAACATGTTGATGAAAGAGTAATGGACTCAAATGATATAGAAAAAGAAAGAGGCATTACTATTTTAGCCAAGAATACTTCTGTTATGTACAATGGCATAAAAATTAATATTATTGATACTCCAGGACACGCTGATTTTGGTGGAGAAGTTGAACGTGTACTTAAAATGGTTGATGGCGTTATCTTACTTGTTGATGCCTTTGAAGGTGTTATGCCTCAAACTAGATTCGTTTTAAGAAAAGCATTAAATCTTAACTTAAAGCCAATTGTTGTATTAAATAAGATAGATAGACCAGGAGCAAGACCTGATGAAGTAGTTAACGAAGTATATGATTTATTCTTTGATTTAGCAGCTTCTGAAGAACAACTTGATTTTCCTGTTGTTTATGCATCTGCAAAACAAGGCATTTCAGGATATGATTATAAAAATTTAGGCGAAGATATGAAGCCAATTTTTGATACAATCATTAAAGAAGTTCCAGAACCAAATATCACTAAAGAAGGACCTATGCAACTTCTTGTTTCTTCAATTGATTATGATAACTATGTTGGTAGAATTGCTATTGGTAGACTTGAAAGAGGTACAATTAAAGCAAATCAACCTGTTGCAGTTTGTAGAAAAGATGGCAAGATTGAGCAATTAAAAATTAGCAAGTTATATACTTATGCAGGTCTTAAAAAGATTGAAATTGAAGAAGCAAATGCTGGAGATATTATAGCTGTTGTAGGTATTCCAAATATTAATATTGGTGAAACAATTGCTGATCCACAAAATCCTGAAGCAATTCATTTTGTTGACATTGATGAGCCTACTTTAAGAATGACATTTAGTGTTAATAATGGACCTTTTGCAGGTAGAGAAGGTCAATTTGTTACATCTCGTCATTTAAGAGATAGATTATTTAAAGAACTTGAATCAAATGTATCTTTGAGAGTTGAGGAAACAGACAGCCCAGATAGCTTTATCGTTTCAGGACGTGGCGAACTTCACCTATCAGTTTTAATTGAAAACATGAGAAGAGAAGGATTTGAGCTTATGGTTTCTCGTCCTACAGTTATCTTTAAAGAAGTAGATGGCGTAAAAATGGAACCTATTGAAGATTTAGTTATTGATGTTCCAGATGAATATTCAGGTACAGTTATTGAAAAGCTTGGCCAAAGAAAAGCTGAAATGTCTAACATGATTACTGGTGAACAAGGATATACTCGTCTTGAATTTAAGATTCCAGCAAGAGGATTAATTGGTTATAGAAACGAATTTATGACAGATACTAAAGGTACTGGTGTTATGAACCATGTATTTAGTGGATATGAACCATATAAAGGCGATATGTCTACACGTGGCAAAGGTGTTTTAATTGCATTTGAACAAGGTAAGTCAATTACTTATGGATTATATAATGCACAAGAAAGAGGAGTTTTATTTATTGGACCTGGTGTTGATGTTTACACTGGTATGATTGTTGGTGAAAATCCTCGTAATGAAGATATTGAGATAAATGTTTGTAAAGAAAAACATCTTACAAATACTCGTGCTTCTGGTAGTGATGATGCATTAAGACTTGTTCCACCAAGAGTATTTACTTTAGAGCAAGCTATTGAATATATTGCAGAAGACGAATTAGTTGAAGTAACACCTAAGAATATTCGTTTAAGAAAGAAAATCTTAGATAAAACAGAAAGAATTCGTTGGATGAGAGCAAATGGATTATTATAATATTAGCGGCGGTCAATGACCGCCACTTTTGTTTTTATTTTTAAAATGTTGTATAATGTTTATTGAAGATTTTAAATGCGAAAGGATAAAAATGAAAAAGATACTTAATATACTATTGAAAGTAGTTTTACTTATAGTCGTGGTTATAATTTTGTTTATAAGTACTTTTGCTATTTTAGGTCATATTATGTATGAAGAGGCCTTGGAAGAAGTACCTATAAAAGATAAAGTTAGCGAAATTCAAAGTAAAGACAATTATACAAAACTTGATGATATCCCACAAATATATAAAGATGCAGTAATTGCAGCTGAAGATCATAGATTTTATTATCACCTCGGTATTGATTATGTTGCAATAATTCGTGCTATAATTAATGATATTTCTTTTGGACAGCTTAAAGAAGGTGGTAGTACTATCACACAGCAACTTTGTAAAAATATTTATTTTACTCAAGAAAGAAAACTTGAAAGAAAATTTGCGGAAATATTTATGGCTGCTGAAGTAGAAAGAGTGATTGATAAAGATACTATTTTAGAGTTATATATTAATACATGTTTTTATGGTAATAATTGTGATACACTTTCTGAAGCTTCAAGGTTATATTATAATAAGGAACCTAACGAATTAAATGATTATGAAGCTACACTTATAGCAGGTATTCCTAATGCTCCTTCTTTATATAATCCAATTAAGAGCGAAGAAAAGGCAAAGCAAAGACAAAAACAAGTATTAAATAAAATGATTAAATTTGGTTTTCTTACAGAAGAAGAAAAAAATAATATTCTTGCACTAGAAGACTAAATATATTAATCTATTGTATGAGGTGAACTAATGATGAACGAAGATAATAACCATGACTTCTCAAGAGAAAATCAAATGCTATATAAAGAACTTAAAGATCAGCAAGAACGCCAAGATATAGCTCAAAGGATGAGTGGAAATGTTGATGATATAAGTAGTTACTATAACGAAAGAAAAAGTTTAGGGAAAATTAGCATTAGTAACGAAACCAAAAAGACTGCACCTAAGTGGGTAATAGTTTTAGTAACTTTAGTTGTTGCGGCTATAGTTGTAGTTGCAGGACTTGTGGTGTACAGAAACATTAGCAATGGTGTTGATACAAGTAAAATAGATATTGTGAAAGCAAATGCTTATAATTCCAAATTTTTAGCTTATGAAGGTAGAGACAAAAATGCTAGTGAAGTTCGTGCATTGCTTAATCATGTTAAACTTCAAAATGGCGATGAAGCTAAAAAAGCTGTTTATGGAGAAATTGAAGTTAGAGGTATTTCAACTTTGGAAGAAATTCGTGATGGAAGAAGCTATGTAATTTGTGATTTTACAAAGGATTTACTTTCAGGATACATAAATGGCTTCACTATTAAAGAACAGGCAAATTTTTGATTATAATAGGTAATAAAAGCGAGTTATATACTCGCTTTTTTCGTTATTTTGTGGTAAAATCCTTAAAGTGGTGATGAATATGATAACTAGTAAAGATAATGAACTAATTAAGCACATTAGAAGCCTATCACAGAAAAAGTATAGAGATGAATATAAGGAATATATTGTTGAGGGCATAAAAATGGTTAAAGAATCAATTAAATATGCTACTGTTAAATGCATTATTGTTTGTGAAAAACTATTTGATGATTCTAAAGATATAGATACATTAAAAAAGGCAAATATAAGACTTGAATTTGTTTCTAAAACAGTTTTTGATACAATAACTGATACGAAAACTCCTCAAGGTGTTTTAGCTGTCGTAGAACAAACTATCCATGAGAAGATTAATATCAAAGCATTAGACAAAGATAAAACAATTTTTGCTTTAGACAATATTCAAGATCCAGGTAATTTGGGTACTATTATTAGGACATTAGATTCAGCTGGATTTAAAAATTTAATTGTTTCACAAGATACTGTAGATGTTTACAATCCTAAAGTTGTTAGGTCTACAATGGGCGCTATATTTAGAATTAATATTTTTTGCGTTAGCTCGGAACTTATTGACACTTTAAATAGTCTAAAGAGTGATGGGTATAAGATTATCATTACATCACTTGAAGCTAAAAACTATATTTATGATATTGATTTTAATGAAAGAGGAATTATTGTAATTGGTAATGAATCAAAAGGAGTAAGTAGTGGTATTCAATCAATAGCTGATGAAAAATACAAAATTCCTATGATTGGAAAAACAGAGAGCTTAAATGCTGCAGTTGCTACAAGTATAATTGCTTATGAGAAAGTAAGAAGATTAGTTAAGTAAGGGTGATTATATGAAAGAAGATATTGAAGAGAAAAATAAAGAAAAGCTAGCAGAGAATAAACTTATTATTCTTTATTTGCTTCAAAAATCAAATTGTACTTTAAATAATTTGCAAATGCAAAGTTTGTTATATGATGTTGAAGATTTTAATTATTACTATTTTCAACACATTATTTCTGAATTAGTTTCACAAGACTATGTTGCAAATTATAAACAAGGAAATGAATGGCTATATGAGATTACAACTCAAGGCAAGGAAGTACTTAATCTTACGGGTGATATTTTACCAGGTATTATAAAACTTAAATTAGATACTATTATTAAGGAAAAACTTTCAAGAGTTCAAAATGATGTAGCTGTTACTGCTGAATATATTCCAGAAAATGATAATGACTATATTACAAGTTGTAAGATAACTGAATCACACAAAGTTTTATTTGAATTAGATATTTTTTCTGCATCAAAAGAACAAGCAAAGCTAATTGCAGATAATTGGAAACTTCATGCAAATGATTATTATCCAAAGATAATTGAAATGATTACTGAAGAACCTAAAGATGAACAAATTAGTATGTTGTAATTTGCAGTTTGTTGTCATGTGAGGTGGTGATAAAGATTGACCGAAGAAATAGATATTTCTGAAAAAGAACTTGTTTATCGTGCCAAAAAAGGTGATGATAAAGCATTTGAAGAGATAGTAAAACTATATCAAAAAAAGATTTGTTCTACGATTTATTTCATGATGAAAGATGATAATAAAGTTGAAGACATTGCACAAGAAGTTTTTATTAAAGTTTATAGAAATATTAATAATTTTAATGAAAAGTCATCTTTATACACGTGGATTTATAGAATTACGATGAATGCTTGTTACGACGAACTAAAGAAAGATAATAAAGTTATATATTTTAGCAGTTTAGTAAAAGATGATGAAGAAAAAGAAATTGAGTTTGAGGATTATTCTCAAAATATAGATGAACAAGTATCTCAATCAATTGAAAAGAGCCAATTGATAAAAGCAATTAAATCATTACAAGATGAACAAAAAGCATTGATTGTTCTAAGAGATATAAGAGGATTTAGTTATAATGAAATTGCAGATATGCTAAATTTAAAACTTGGTACTGTGAAATCTAAAATTAATCGAGCTAGGATTTCTCTTAAAGAAGTTTTAGAAAAACAAGGATTTAAGTATGAATTATAATTTTTTTGAAAGGGGGAACGCTTATGAAAAGATTAGTTGATGAATTAAATAAATTAGACGATTTTGAATTTAGCGTTTCGCCTAATTTTAGTAAAGATGTGGTAAATAAAGCTCGAAAACAAAAAAGATTATTTTTAGCTAAATCTTTTGCAACTATTGCAAGTGTTGCTTGTGTTGCTTTTTTATGTGTTTTATTTGTTCGAGGCACTTATGTTAAAGATGCTGCTCAAAGTACAGCTTTAAATTTTAAGGCAGAAAGTCAAGGCAAAAGTGACTATCAAGTAGATGCGGCATATAACAACTATGAAGAAAGTGTTTTACCATCTGAAGAAGCAATAAATGAAGCACCAAGAGCAAACAATGCAAATGCAGTATTTAGTGAAGAAATGAAAATGCTTGATTCTATAGAGTTAGATGACATAGAAAGGGAATCTGGAGATTACATAAGTGGAGAAGAAGAATAATTTTTAAAAAAGTTACATTTATTGTAACTTTTTTTTATTTATGATATCATTTACTTTGATGTTTTATAAAAGAATATTAATATTATGTTTACTTATAAATCTAATGAAAGGGCACTTTATAAGTGTTGATAAATTTATGAATAAAAAATATAGAGATTTAAGAGATGTCTTAAAAAAGATAGAAAAAGAATTTAAAGACGAAGTGGGTTTCCTATATAAAGTTAAGGGTGATATCGTTAGCATTAAGTATTCCCAATTTGTTAAAGATATTAAATATCTTGGAGAATACTTATTAAGTAGAGACTTAAAGAATAAAAGAATTGCTTTTATTTCCCCTAATCGCTACGAATGGGAACTTACATATATGGCAACAGCTTGCTCGGATCTAATTTGTGTACCTCTTGATCGTTCTTTACCAGAGAATGAATTTAAGAGTCTTTTGGTGCGCTCTGAAGCTGAAATTCTAATTTATGATAAGAAGTATACAGACTTGATTGAGAAGTTTAAACAAGATGAAGAAATAAAAGTTAAAGAATACATATGTATGGATACCGACTTTGTTGCCATACTAGAAAAAGGTAAAGAAATCTTTGAATCTAACAAAGCAAAGTTTAATAAAGTAAGAATTGAAAATGATAAGATGAGAATTATGCTATTTACTTCTGGAACTACGTCTGCTGCTAAGTGTGTAATGCTTTCTCATAAAAACCTTTGTGCTCAACTTTATGCTATATCTTATTTATACGATATAACTAAAGATGATACTTATTTATCATTCTTGCCTTTACACCATACATTTGAAAGTACCACAGGCTTTTTATATGGTATAAGTGTAGGTGCTAAGAGAGCTTCCTGTGAAGTATTTCGTCATTTTGTTGAGAACATTAAAGACTTTCAAGTTACTTGTTTTGTTACTGTTCCAGCAATTATGGAAGGTGTATATAAAAATATTATGAAGGGCGTACAAAAGAACAAGAAAATGATGCAACTTAAGCTTGCTCTTAAAGCAAGTGAAGCCCTTAAGAGAATTGGAATCGATTTAAGAGCTAAGTTATTTAAAGATGTACATGAAAAAATTGGTGAAAAACTTAGATTTGTAGTATGTGGAGGTGCTGCATTAAATCCAGAAGTTAGTAAAGCTTTAAATGACTTGGGTATCGT
>CAMUYU010000022.1 GCA_947164995.1 uncultured Clostridia bacterium | reverse complement strand
ACACAAAAAATACACTTTTTATACGCTTTTAATTTAACACCTTTTTAGAAGCGGTTAATTATTATATGGTATAAGTTGTAGTTATCCCGTCAAAATGTTCCACTTCTTTTTTAAAACTTCCCCTACTGTTTTAGCTTAAATATCAGTAGTTACATCAAAAGTAGGGGAATTATTCCAATTATTTTTGAAATTCTTTTTATTATATACTTGTTTATTCTTTTTCTATATTTCTATTTGACTTGTTTAAAAACTTGTAAAACTTCCCCTAAATAACGTATAACTGTTGAATGTCAATGGTTTGACGTTGGGGAACTTTTTAATATCAAGGGGAACTTTTTAAAACAAAGTAATAGTCACCCGCAATTTTTATCCTTTCAACTATCTGAAGCTTATTTTCAATAGTTAAGTAGAATTTGTTTCTACCTACACTAATGTAATTACTTTCAGTACAATAGTGTTTATATATAATAAATAATGCGTCAGTTTTTATTGCTGACTGTTTCTTATTATCGTGTGTAACTATTTCACTTTTACAATATTCTGAAACATAATACTTATTACTAAAACAGTCTTTTAATTCATTAGTATCCTTTATGAATAACATCACGTTATCATTACTAATTTCATATAAGTTTCTAATTTCAGTACTTTCTTCTATGTTTGAAAAGTCCGCCCCGCTTCTAATCATTTCTTCATAAGCCTTAAGTGATATATAAGCTATGTAACTTAATTCTAAATTGTTAGTTAAAAGCTGAAGTGTATCTTTGAAATTGTGTATTTCTTCTTTCGTAAAAACGTGTTCTAAAGGTATGATATGTAGACGTCTATAAAAGCCTTTATCTTTAGGAATAATAGGCAATTCGTTAGCTACCAGTACTATTTTAGCCATTGACCTAAATGTATCACGCTTCTGAACAAATTTCTTTTCACCTTTAACTACATCAGATGTAACTAACTTCTTAAATGTTTCAAGGTCTTTTATCATTTCGTTAGATGTTTCTGAAGATATATTAACAAGCTTACCTTTCACTTCTACAAGTCCGAACCTGTGGTTAGACATTTCCTTAAGTGACAAGTCTGAAACATTATCAGAACCAACTATTTTACGCCATATATCTATCAATGTGCTTTTACCATTTCCAGCCTTTTGACCATATAAAACAAAAGCTAATTGCAAGTCTGTTTTTGATGTCATACTATAACCTATCATTTCAAGTATAGCTTGTTTTCTTCTTTCGTTGTTACTAGATATAGAGTCAAAATAACTATGAACATAAGGAATAGTAAAAGCTTCATTCGTATCCGTGTTCTTCATTTTACTAAAGTCAAAATAGTCAATAGGTAGTTGGTTTATTATGAAGTAACTACTACTAAATTCATTTTCAAAGAAGCTATGTAATAGTAAGTCATAAACACCATTATTAAAAGCTATATACCTATCATTTACTTTAGTTTCACCATTTTTAGCTTGTTCCATTTTAAGTATCATTTCTAAATTAGTTAGAACATCATTTTGTTTTTTAGGCGTTGCGTTATGGTCTATATCCAATATCTGATATCTTAAAAAGTCATTGTTAGAAGTGTATATTTTACCGTTGAAATAGTATATTTCGTCATTGTAATATACAAGAATATTGTTTTCTATTAGTTTGTTGCATATATCTAATAGAGTTGGTTTCTTTTCCGAACTTTCCAATACAACGCCACCTTTCTAATGTTAAAATAATATCTTCACAATTTGTAAAAGTGGTGATAAAATATATAAAAGATATTTCTAGTATCTTGTTTTTAATGATGTTGTAGAAGCGGTCACTTTTGCAACATCTTTTTTTATATCCTTTCAACAGTATCACCAGCCTTATTTTCATTGTTAGATATCCAAAAGTTTATTGTTTCTTTTTTAAAGAATAGTCTATTACCTAGTCTAAAGTACGGTATTTCACCGCTTCTAACTAAATTTCTAATAAGCGAAATGCTACAATGTAAATAACTTGCTACTTCCTTAATGTTAAGTATTTCCATATTATTTATTCCTTTCTTCTGATGTATTACCAATTAAAATATATCTACCGAACCTTGTCTTTTCACCGTATCTATTTAAAGCTTCTTCCATTGTAGTTATGATATTGTATCCCTTGCTATGTCTTAAATAGTATATAGTGGAACTTAACCTTAAATTTCCTAGTTCTTCAGAAGCTTCTTTACAAGTTATGCTTTTGTGCTTCTTAAGATATTCAAGTAGTCTTATTTCTCCATTCATATTACATCACCCCGCTTTCGTCTTTAGTCTTTTCCGCTTCAAGTTTCTTTTGTGCTTTTCTTAACCAATAATTGCGGTTAATTTGCTTCACTTTTTCCTTGTTCTTGTCACGCCATTCTTTAGCGTTCTTGTTTTTCAATTCTTTTGCTACTCTTTCAAGTTCTTTTGAATTAGTCATTTTTTTATTTTCCTTTCTGTTGACATCTACATCAACATCTTATATAATATTGTTAGATACAAAAGAATAGTATTTATTACTAACCTATTAAACATCGCAAAAAGTTTTATATGTCAATGTTTACATCAGATTAAAGTGATAAAAAAGCAAGTATTAGTTAGTTGTAAATAAGAAGTAGATGTATCTAACAATGTTGATTATATATGAATATATTTGTTAGTGCAAGTTATAGGTATTTATTAACTATCACTAACATATAAAGGGGCGTAAAATATGAGTAAGAAGCGGAAGTATCTTTAATTTAACTTATTGGATATATTGCGAAAAGAAGCAAGAATATTTTTTAACCATAGGTGAAACCGAAAATAATTCTGAATTTGTTTTTAGTCATTCAGTTGAACCAATAGGAAAAGAATTAGCTGAAATATTATCTAATTATGAAGAAATACTTAATTTATTAGATGTTAATAAGCTATATGAAAATAAGAGTCAAATTGTTTCATTATTACCTTTTTATGCTGAAGTTTTTATTGAACCGTTTTTAACACCGTCTAACAATTATGATACTAAAACGGAACAAGGCAAGACATTAGAACGAAGTACACAATTTCTTCCATTATTTTACCTTTTAAGAAATTTTAAACTATGCGTTGATACTAACTATGATATTGATAATGTAAACATTAAAGAAGAATGTAAAGAGTTAGATATAGACTATAAAGAACTAACTAAAAATGAAAAACTAATATTAAGTAGATTAGTTAGCGGTTTCAAAGAACTAAAAATTCCCGCTTCTAATAAAACATTATTAAAGCAAGACAAAAACTCTATTAAGTTAATAGACGATATTTTATTTGAAAAACAACAGTTAAGTAATGAAGATATCAATGACTCTATAAGAAATACAATACATAGTAATTTCATTGAAGTACAAAGATATAAAATTGAAACACTTGAAGATTATTTTAGCGTACTTATGAATGATGTGTTTGTTAATAATATAACCATTTGTAAATGTAAGAATTGTGGAAAATATTTTATTCCTAAAGGAAGTACAAGAAAAGATGTTAAATATTGTGATAACCCTAGTCCACAAAACCCTAACAAAAGATGTATTGAATTAGGTGCTTCAAAGATGTACCGAAATAGCATAAAGTCAGACGCAATTTTAAATGAAGATTATTTATTTAGACAACGCTTCTTAAATAAAATTAGACGTAGTAATGATACAACGGTTAAAAAAACATTAAGGAATAAATTAGACACTTATAAAAAGGAATATTCAATAATATATGAAAAATATGTTGAAAAGGAAATAAGCGAAAAAGATGTAATTAGTTGGATAAAGAAACAAGGGGTGAGTGATAATGGCAATAAGGGAAATAGTAAAAAATAAAGAATATCAAATTATAGTTGTATTAGGTTATAGTGGTAATAAAAGAGTTAGACACTATGAAACCTATTATGGTGGTAAGAAAGAAGCTACACTTCGTGAAAACGAATTAAAGCTTCAACTAAAGAAAAACACTTTTGCAATTAAAGACAATATAACTTTAAGACAGTTGTTTAATGAATGGTTAGAGTTTAAGAAACCTACAATAGCACCAAAAACCTATTCAAGCTATAAGCTATATTCAGATAATACTTGTAAAACATTAGGACATATAAAGCTTAAAAACTTAAATGCACAAATTCTTGATAAGTTCTATAATGACTTACTATTAAATAATGTACCTACAAAAACTATAAAGCATTATAGAGAAGTAATAGGAAATGCACTTAAAACAGCGGTAAAATGGGACTATATAAGTAATAACCCTAACGAAAAAGCTACTACTATAAAGGTTATTCAGAAAGAAATGTCATTTTATAGTCAAAAAGATGTAGACAAGCTATTAGAAGTATTAGACAATGAACCTATTAAAAGACAAGCTTTAATAAAATTAGCTATTGATAGCGGTTGTAGAAGAAGTGAAATTACAGGTTTAAAATGGGAAAATGTTGACTTTGAAAAGCGTACAATAGAAATAAAACAAATTACACAATATGATAGTAAGTTAGGAATATATGAAAAAGAACCTAAAACAGAGTCTAGTAAAAGAACAATAGTACTATGTAATGATACTATTAACTGTTTAAAGAAATTAAAACAAGAAGAAGCCTTACACCAGCTTCAGTTGGGTAAAGCGTGGGGAAAGTCAAAAAGGGTATTTGTAACGGATATGGGTAAAGATATGCACCCCGACACCCCGTCACAAATTTTAAAGTCTATTATAGACAAGTATAACTTAAAACCCGTTTCATTTCACGGTTTAAGACACTCTAACGCCACGCTTTTAATTGAAAAAGGCGTAAATGTGCAAATTATAAGTAAAAGGTTAGGACATTCCAACATTGATATAACACACAAAGTATATAGTCACTTCATTCAAGAAGAATTTGAAGCGGTTGCTGATGTTATGCAAGATGTATTTTCTAATCAAAAAGCCAACTAAAACAGAAACACTATACCCTAAAAAGTATAGTGTTTTTTATATTCCGTCGCTTTTTCGTCGCTTTTTAGACATAATAAAAGACTTTCAATTTCTTGAAAGCCTTGTGACTGTTGGTTGCGGGGGTAAGACTCGAACTTACGACCTTCGGGTTATGAGCCCGACGAGCTGCCAACTGCTCCACCCCGCGATTAATATTTTCTTAGAACATTATGTATTATAGTATTATTTTTGCATTTTGTCAACTAGAAATTCCATATTTTTACCAGTATTAAGCCAATATTACTTTCACACTTGTAATTTATGTAAAATCATAATATAATCTTCATGTTAAATTTGAATTTTTTGACTTTACACATAGGAGGCCAAATTATGGAAAGCAATCTTGAGATAGTTCTCGAAGAGAAAAAAATTCCTCCAGATAATCCATCAAAGAATGACAACGAACCTTTGAAACCGATTACTCCAAAGAAGCCAATTAAACCTCCATATAATATGGATCCATCAGGTCGGCTTAGCAAAGCTTCTTTTAACAATTCTGAGCTAGAAAAACAAATTGAAGAAGCTAAAAGAAGAAATTTGTTTTTTAAACCACTTTGTCATACCGATAATTATTTTTCTAGACTTGTTAAAGAATATATTATTGGTCAAGATGCTGCAATAGATAAACTTTGTTATATTGTCTATCATAATCTTCATGAAAATATGATGGCCGATTATTATGGAATTGATTCACCTCGTTATTCAGCAGTTGTTGTTGGTCCTTCAGGTTGCGGTAAAACTGCGACTCTTACTAGGATTGCCCAACTTTTTGATATTCCTTTTTGTAAGTACAATGCAACACCTATTACTTCAAGTGGTTACGTTGGCAAAAATGTTGAAGATATGCTTACGATGCTTTTAGACGCCGCTGGTGGCGATTTATGGCGTGCCGAGCGTGGTATTCTTTATATTGATGAAATCGATAAAAAAGTTAGCACTCAAGCCAATAATACTTCTGGTCGAGATGTTAATGGTACTTCTGTTCAAGAAGAACTTTTGAAGTTCCTTGAATCTACAGAAGTTGATTTAGGAAAAGGAAAAGTTTTTGATACTCATTACTTAACTGTTCTTATGAGTGGTCGTTTTATTGACATCGATAAAATTCGTAAAAAACGTCTTCGCGGTGAAACTTCTATGGGCTTTACCACCGATTCTAGCGACAACAAAGTCTATATTCCTGTTGATGCAGATGATGACGACTACAATGAATTTGATAGTTCTGATTCTCCTTTCTATACTCATCAAGATATTATCGATTTTGGTTTTTTGGATGAATTTGTTGGTCGTATTTTCGATATTATTGAGTTTAGACAACTTACAAGAGAAGATCTTGTTGGAGTAATTTTAGCAAAAGACTCTGTTTTGAGACGTTTTGTAGCAGAAGTTGAAACAAAGAATCAAGAGCTTATTATTGATGGAGCTATTTATGAAAGAATGGCTGATGCTGCTTATAACTCACCTCGAGGTGCAAGGTGTCTTGAAAGTATTATGAATAACTTCTTGATTCCTGCCAAAAGAGACTTTATGCACAATATCCGCCCCGGCATTATGGAATATGATGCTGACGGAAATTACACATCTATGTTTGAATCTCCAAATCCCAATGTTATTTATTACAAACATATTGATGGCCCTAGAGCCAAACGTAGAGCACAGTTGCAATCTGGCCTATAAATTAAAAACCACGGAATTTTTCCGTGGTTTTTTGTTATTTTTTTATTGTTTCATAAATATATGTAGCTTTTATATCTGCCATATGAGTGTATGCTGCAAGTGGATATTTATAATATGCATTTGATATATAATTATAATTTTCTTTTGGTTCATATCCACCCATATGCCAACGAATTGAATAAAGCTCTTCTTTTGTAAGTTTTATAAATTCTTGAATTAACATTACAGATTTTTCACCATGTCCTAATGGCATCATATCTTCTGTTGTATAGTATGGCTCTTGATACCAGTTTCCTGTATCAGGATCTTTTTTATTTCTCATTTCAACTTTGTAGTTATTTACTTTGCAAATGTCATGCAAAAGACCAACTATTATTAACGTTTCATCTGCCCACTGTCCATTTGTAAGTTCTTTTAATGACTTGTATACATTTAAACTATGCTCTGCAAGTCCACCTTCAAAGTTGTTATGAAATTTCGTGCTTGCTGGCGCCTTAAAGAAATCTGTTCTTTCTAAGAAATCTATAAGTTTATCCATACCATCTCTATCTACCGATTTTAATAATTCTATTATTTCTTTTTTTGTTGCTTCTACTGACATTTTTATTTCCTTCCTTTTAATAAATATGGACGCCAATGGCGTCCGTTTTTGTGGTTAAATTTTTAATGTGTTTCAACTAGCATTTGATATGCACTAAACATATCTTTTAATTCAAAAACTTTAAATCCATCAGATTTTCTAACACCATCTACTAAGTAGTATTTTTCATTTTCTAAGTCTACAACATAATGTTTTGAAATGCTACTTATTTCTAAGTTTTTAAGAATTCTTCTATTGTCTACATCTTTTGAATCACTTATTTCATACGTTCTATTGCTAAATTGATCTGTACTATATAATCCACATTTCGCTGCAAGCTGTGCCACTTCGTATGATGAATATTTTTTTGTAATGCTGTCTCCAAAGAAATAATATTCGTCAAAATTTAATGGGTCTGCTTCAACTTCGTACATTGCTCTATCGCATGCATCTTTTATTGCAAGCAAACTTGCATATGATGAAGCAAGGTTTGCTTCTGGTGCTATATTGTTTGAATAATAAATTGCTATACTTGTAAGCATGATCATTAGTACGATTGTGATAACAAGCATTACTATTGAAACACCTCTATTATTTTTTATACTCATATTATATCGCCCCACTATCTAATAGTTCTTTCATCTGCTCATATGTTCTAATTTTATAGCCCTTTAGTTCAATATAGTCATCACCTAAAAGTCTAATTTGTATATCATCTTTGTTATTTTTCTCATCTCTTAGTTTAAACTGATAACTTAATTTTAAAGTGCTTAGTCCCAAGTTTTTAATAATTTTTTCATTTGTTTTAATAAAATCCGTGTCAAAACTTGTTTGTATATAATTTTGGCCATAAAGTGTATACCACATATCTCCAGATATCCTAGTAGATGCGTAAAAATATTCACCCTGCTCTAAGTCTACAATTCCAGTGTTATATAGTGTTTGAAGATTGGTTAAAGATGAATATAGCGCTTTGAACTCTTCGTTATATGCCATTGCTTTACTCTTTAGCCATGGTTTATTTGTATTAAAAATAGCTATAATAGCCAATAGTATTAATATAATAATTACAACAACAAGTTCTATTATTGTAATACCTTTTTTAGACATTTTTTTCATAATGCCTCCTTGAAAATATGACATTTCTTCCTCTTTAACATTTTACTAAATCAAGTATTAATTATCAATATTTTTTGCCATTATGTAACACAAATCAATCATTCAATTATTTTTAATCCAGCATATTTTGCCATCAATCTTTTCATTCCAGCTTTTTCAAATTGTATTTCAACTTTTAAGTCGTCATCTTCTGGTTCTATTTTAGTAATAGTTCCTTCGCCAAATTTTTTGTGCTCAACTTTTTGGCCAACTTCATATTTAGAAATATCTGTTGGAGTTGAAGCTTGACTTGCTTTTTTCAAAAATTCTTCCGCACTATTAAATGTAAATGCAGGTTTTTCTTTTTTCTTTTCATTAGGTCTTGGTGCTATCACATCTTCAAAATTTGGAATATATCCTCTTCTATCAAACATTGAATTTGCATTGGCATAATCTTTAGATAGATATGCTTTTGAATTTCCATAGCTCCATTTTCTATCTATGTCTTCATCATAATAAGACTCTGTATCATATCTTGATTCATTATCTACTTTTACTTCGCCTTCATATAAGTTACTTGGAAGTTCTTGTAAAAATCTTGAAGGAGAAGAATAACTTGTGCTTCCATATACAGTTCTAGAATTTGCATATGTTAAATATAGCATTTGTTTTGCTCTTGTAATTCCTACATAGCAAAGTCTTCTTTCTTCTTCTAGTTCTTCGTTTTCTCCAATTGATTGATTGCTTGGAAATAACCCTTCTTCCATTCCCACCATAAATACAACTGGAAACTCAAGCCCTTTGGCTGTATGAAGAGTCATAAGTAATACTTTATTATCGTCTTCTTCTACATTATCTAAATCCGTTACGAGTGCAAGACTTTCTAAAAATGCATTTAATGAATTATCTGCATTTTCTCTTTCAAAATCTATTACTACATTTAAAAATTCTCCAAGGTTTTCTATTCTACTTTTTGCGTCATCAGTATTTTCAAGCTCCAGAGCTTCTATATATCCAGAATCTTTTAATACTTTTTCTGTAAGTGCAGAAATAGAAGACATGTCTTCTCTCATTTTATTAATTAATGTTGCAAATTCTTTTAATGCATTGTTTGCTCTCGTTTGAACATATCTATCCACATTTTCTATGACTGAGAACATAGATATTCCCAAATTGTTAGCAACTTGTTCAATTTTATCTAAACTAGTATTTCCAATACCTCTTTTAGGTTCATTTATAATTCTTTTTAAACTTACATTATCGCTTGAATTAGCAATTACTCTAAGATACGCAATAGCATCTCTTATTTCTTTTCTATCATAGAATTTTTGTCCGCCAACTACTTTATATGGGATTGCTTCTCTCATAAGAATTTCTTCAAACACACGTGATTGAGCATTTGTCCTATAAAGTACTGTAAAATCTGAATATTTATAATACTCTTCTCTCTTTTGTCTTTTTATTTCAGAAACTACATAGTTTGCTTCATCATATTCGTTGTTTCCTTTATATATTATAGGTTTTTGACCATCATCGTTATCGGTCCACAAATTTTTCTCAACGTTGCCTTCGTTATTTTTTATAAGTTCATTTGCCATTTTTAAAATTGCTTTTGTAGAACGATAATTTTGTTCAAGTTTTACAACTTTTGTATTTTTAAATCTCTTTTCAAAACTTAAAATATTTTTTATATCTGCTCCTCTAAATTTATAAATACTTTGTTGATCATCACCTACAACGCAAATGTTTTTTGTTTTATCTGCAAGCATTGATATTAGTAAGTCTTGAGCTTTATTAGTATCTTGATACTCATCAACTAAAACATATTTAAATTTGTTTTGATAATGTTCTAATACTTCAGGATATTTTTTAAATATCTCTATGGTGTTATTTATTATATCGTCAAAGTCTACTGCATTATCTCTTTTTAGTTTTGATTGATATAGTTTATATACACTTACAACCTTTTCCATTCTATAGTCTTTGCCATATCTTTTGGCAAAATCATCTGGGTCTAAGAACTCATTTTTTGCTTTGCTAATTTGATTTAAAACATATTTTTCTGGAAAGACTTTACTATCTATGTTTAATTCTTTTAAACAATCTTTTACAACAGATTTTGAATCCTGTGTATCAAATATTAAAAAGTTGCTTTCATAACCTATTTTGTTTATCTCTCTTCTTAATATTCTTACACAAATAGAGTGAAAAGTACCAACCCACATATCTTTCGCCATGTCTTCTCCAAGAAGTTTAGCCACTCTTTCTTTCATTTCTTTTGCTGCTTTATTTGTAAATGTAACGGCTAAGATATTCCATGGATTTACGTCTTTTTCTTTTATTAAGTATGCAATTCGATGAGTTAAGACTCTTGTTTTTCCAGAGCCTGCTCCAGCAATAATAAGAAGCGGTCCTTCTGTCGTGATGACCGCTTCTTTTTGTTCTTTATTTAAATTAGCTAAAATTTCAGACATTTGTTACTTCCTTCTATTTTCTAAGAATGTTGAACCTGGAATTGTTTTTGCTTTTTTCTTAACTGCAGCACCATCTTCACCAAGTTCAAGTACTGTTGAATATTTTTTGTATTTGTTTGAAATCATGGCAACTGTAATTGTCATAAGTGGATATTTTTCAAGTTTTCCTCTACGATTTGGAAGTTTAATAAATCCATTATCGTTATCTTCCTCTGAATAAAAATATCCAATATTATCTTCAAATCTTTTAATTATATCTTTTCCTATCTTCTTTGCATTTGTGTAATCTACTATCGAAACAAAATCGTCTCCACCAATATGTCCCAAGAAATCGCCTTTTTCACCATATTCCTGAATTGATTCACGCATACAGTTTGCAGTAAATTTAATAACTTCATCACCATTCATAAATCCATATTTATCGTTATATGCTTTGAAGTTATCTAAGTCTACATACAATACTGCAAATTGTTTTTTACTAGTTAAACGGCGCTTTAGCTCGATTTCAATTTGTGCATTTCCAGGAAGACCAGTTAAATTACTTATGCAACGATTTGCTTCAATTAATCTTGAAAGATTTTTTATTGTGTAATACAAGTAATCTGAATGAAGTGGCTTTGGTATATAGTATTCAACTACTCTTTTTAACACAGCAACTCTTTCTTGTGTTGACTTATCTGTAGCTGTTACTATCATTGGTGTAATGATGTTATCTGGATTTTTTCTAATATACTCTAGTATTTTAAGCAAATCTCTTTTTAAGCCATCACCATTTATGATTATAAGACTTGGAATTTCTTCCAAAGCCTTGTTGATTGCATCCTTATCCGAAGAAGAGATTGTAATATCATATTCTTCTCTTTCTTCTTTTAATAATTTACATACTAAATTATATACTTCTTTAGTATCATCAATTATAACTATCTCTTTAATATTAATCATTTCCTACCTCCATATTGTGAGATACAAGATAATTTGAAATGTTTGCAAAATCTTCTATTGTTAAATCTTCTGCTCTTAATTTAAAATCTAATCCTAATTCTTCTAATGCATCTTTAACACTTTCTTTTGAATAACCTGCTGAAGATAAAGAATTATTAATTGTTTTTCTTCTTTGAGAAAATGCTGCTTTAATTAGATTAAAAAACATCTTCTTATTTTTAACTTCCACTCTTGGGTTTTCTAAAACATCTAATTTTATCACTACAGAATCTACTTCTGGAACTGGCAAAAAGTTTTCTTTTGGAACATCAATTATTATTTTTCCTTTTGCATAATAACTAACACTAATTGAAACAGCACCAGTTTCTCTACTATGTCCTTCAGAACATAGTCTTTCTCCCACTTCTTTTTGAACCATTACAGTAATTGATGTAATCTTATATTCCTTTTCTAAAAGTTTCATTACAATTGGGGTTGTAATATAGTATGGAAGATTTGCTACAACTTTTATTGGTCCATATTTATCTGTAATTTCATTTATATCTACTTTTAAGATATCTTCGTTTATAATTTCTAAATTATCTAAATCAAATCTATTGTTTAAGATATCTACCATGTCTTCATCTAATTCAACTGCAATTACTCTTTTAGCATTTTTTGCTAACTCTTTTGTAAGTGTTCCTAGACCTGGTCCTATTTCAAGTACAACATCATCTTTTGTAATATTTGATTTTTCTATAATTTCTTCAACTATGCTTCTATTTATCAAAAAGTTTTGACCTAATTTTTTCTTTGCTTTTAGTCCATATTGATTGAGAAGCATTTGTGTTTCTTCATATAAATTCAAAAAAATTCTCCTTAAAACATAATATCTCTTTATAGAATATACCATTTATGGCAAAAAAATAAAAGTGGCTTTTGCAATATTTAAGCCACTTTTAACAATAATTTAATATTTTTGATTTAGTCTGGTAAAATGTAAACTCTTACATCTCTTCTGCCCCATTGTAAGGCTTGAGAATGTGTATCCATATATAAGTCTACTCTATTACCTTTAATTGCTCCACCAGTATCTGCAGCAACTGCATAACCATAGTCAGCAGCACCATTTAAGCCTTGAACATATAGTTTTGACCCCAATGGAATAACTGTAGGGTCTACCGATAAAACTTTCATTCCAGTACCTGGTACAATGACTAATCCCGAAGCTGTTCTACCATAGCCAGGACTAGATGGACTTTTACCACAGCATTTTTGACACAAGCAATATGCTGAAGCTCCGCCTTTACCATTTACTCTATAGACATCTACATATCTTGTATATGCTATACTTTCGCCATTAATTTCTACTGTAGGAAATGCTGGAGTTGAGACAACTTCTTCATATACTGGTTCTTCAACAACTACCTCTTCAACAATAGCTTGTTCATCATCGATTATAACCTCTGAAGTTTCAATTAATTCCTCTCCGCTTGGAAGTTCCTCTTCAACGATAATATTTTCTTCAATGTAATCTTGAACGGCTTCTTGTACCGCTTCTCTAGTAGATAATACGTTCATTATAAAACTGCCATTTAATACATTTTGTATAAATCCTTTAGCGCCCATTTTAAGATTATTATCTAATTCGGTATCTCCAGATATTACCAAGTTTTCACCACTTTCAATATCTAGAATCTTCTCTTCTGTAATTTGATCTATTTGTTCATTTGCAAAAATTTGATTGTTATTTATTACAATCATATTAATTCCTACACAAATTGTAAGCAAACCAAAGAAGTAAGATATGCAGGACTTCGCCTTCTTTTTCATAAAAATCCCCTTTCTTTTGTGTTGCACATCAAAGCATAGGAATTTTATATCAATGAATTTTATTTGTCAAATTTTATATAAAAAAAGAGTACAAATGTACTCTTTTTTAAAAAGTTACCTCCATAAGAGGATGTTTTAGGTTTTCATAATATTCATCATTTTTTGCATAAAACATTTGAGAAGGTTGTGGTTCATGGTCATCCCACATACAGTCAACATTTAACCACTCTCCATCAATTTTTATTTTATTCCATTGATGCCTTGCAGTTTTACTTGAAGCTAAAATACATTCTACACCAAGCATATTTGTCAAAAATTTGAATGTATCTGCATAGCAAGAACAATATCCTTCTTTAGAAAGTACTGCTCCTGCCATTGAATGACTATTATCGTTCTTTCCATAATCAAGCACTTGTGCTAAATAATTGTTTATTGTAAAACCTATTTTGTAGGAGTCCTTTTTTAGCTTTGAATTCTTTAAAAATACATTTACAAATTCTTCAACTTTAGTAAGATATTCCTCATCATAAATTGGTAAATCTCTTCTTAAAGCCACCATATGTATCCATGACCCAGTATAGGCAATGTTCATATATAGCCCGTTTTTTTCATATGTAAAATCACAAATGGAATTTTGAAATACTTCATAACCTGCTTCGTTTATTGCTTCTTCTATCTGTTCTAAAATAGAAGATGGAGCATTAAAGTATATACAAGTAGGGCAAAACCATTCAAGCATTTCTATATCCATTAATAAATCTTTTTTGAAGCTTTCTAAAACAAAAATATATGTGCCATAAGGAATAATTGTTGCTTTTCGAACGGTAGTAATATATGAGGAAGATAATGGATGTAATAACAAGCAAAGTAAACTATAATTAACTGCCTTGATTGAAAGATTACCAGCAGGAATTGATTTTAGTATAAAGGCCTCAATTTGACTTTTATTAAGATCTAACATTTCAGCAACTTTATTTATAAAAGCACTTTTTGTAGTATTTTCTACACTAGTTTCTTTACCAAAAAACCATGTTAAAAGCATATCAAGGTCCTGTATGTTTATGTCATTAGCATCTAAATAACTATCTCCAACACCCGGAAAATAACTCCGGTACAAATAATCTTTTAGAAAGTACTCTCCATCAATAGATTCTGTAAAATTTGTATAATGGGCTTCAATTTCTTCTGCATTTGCTATTGGTATACAAGAACAAATTAATGCAACGCAAATAAAAAATGATATCACTTTTTTCATTCTTCATCCCTTCATAAATCCAAATATCAAATATGATATTAGTAATATAACAAAAATTGACACAGGCGCATTATATCAAAGACATATACCTGTGTCAATTATGTTAACATTATTTATTTCCATCAAAATCTAATTCTTTATGGGCTTCTACATCACACTTTTTGCCATCGCACTTTATAATAACTGTGCCATCCTTTGAAGTATCATATATTTGCTTACATCCTACATCTTTTAATCTTTTTAACACAGCTTCATGTGGATAATAGTATTCATTATCTATTCCGCAACTAATAACTGCAATTTCTGGTTTAACTTGTTTTAAAAAATCTTTCGTTGATGTATATGTAGAACCATGATGTGCAACTTTTAACACATCTATATCATTCCATTTTCTAGATTCTTCGTTTACAACTTCCATATCTGCTGTAAATAAAAATATTTGCTCTCCAAAAGTAAGTTCTATTACAATTGAATTTTCATTTAGTTCATCTGATTCATTATTTTGAGTCATTACTTCACAAACTGCTTGCCCTAAATTAAATTTTGTTCCAACTTTTGGAGAAATCACTTCTTCATTTTTCTTTTTTGCCCAATCTATAACATCTTTATACGTTTTATTATCTGAATATTTTGATGGCATATAAAAAGTACCAATGTCAAAGTCTTCTAATATAATATCTATTCCACCTATATGGTCTTCATGAGCATGTGTTGCAACCAAATAATCTATCTTTTTAATTCCAAGTTTGTTTCTTAAATACTTACTAATATATTTTCCATCAGGATTATTGCCGGCATCAATTAGCATAGAATAATCACCGTTTCTTACAAACGTTGCATCTGCTTGTCCAACATAAAAGTAATAAACTTCTAAGGTAGAATTAATCTCCTGATGGTTTGGCTCCTTGCCTGGGAGTACGGATTACTTCTCCCGAAACCTTAATTTCTCCCGAAGCAACTCCAACCTTTCCTGCAGGAATAAATCCTGTTGAATATCCAACTGTTTGGTCTTTTTCATCTGGTTGAAGTACTTCTCCACTTTCTTCGGTTCGTGGAGCATCAAATCCTGACATATCTTCAAAAAAGTTTGTAGTAATAGCAAGCACCATTAGTGCTATAGCTACTATAACAATTAATACTCCTATTAATTTGCGATTAATTTCTTTCTTTTCTTCTTTCATATTTCTTACCTCTCGTTTTTACAATTCAAAATTTAATACTTCTTTATAAAATGTTTTTAATTTATTTTACAATCAAATTTTCTCCCAAATTCAATTCTTTTTCTGTTAATGGAATAAAATTAAATTCATATAAAGTATTTGGTTCCAAGTCTAATACGTATTTTCTATTAGAATCCTCATCTAACTTCCAAGCTTTTTTAAAAACTTTGCCAGTAGTATCGAGCAAGAAATCTTCATAATCATACTCAAATGAAAATTTTTCTTCAATGTTGCTTGTAAATACATTTAAAACATAGTGGTCTTTATCAAAATACACTTTTGCTTCATAAGATGTAGTTTTTATTGTTTTATTATCACTTTCAATAACATTATTTTTTGTCTTTGAATTTGAAAAATTCAAAGCAAAAATAATTCCAACTAATACTATAACTACAAGAATTATACCGACTATAATTATAATTGGCTTTCTCATAAAATCCCATCTCTCCAATTTAAAATATAATAATACATAGTACCATTATATATTAAATATCGCTATTGCAATAGCTTTTTACAAAAAAGGTTAGCTAAAAAGCTAACCTTTTATTTTTTTATCCTAAATATTTATTCATAAAAGCTTTATATGCTAAATATGAACTATAAACATCAAATTTGCTTGTTGTCTCGTATGGTGAATGCATTGATAATACTGGTGTTCCGCAGTCTATAACATCCATTCCTTTGTTTGCTAAAATGTATGCGATTGTACCACCGCCACCTTCATCAACTTTTCCAAGTTCAGCAATTTGGAAACGAACTTTGTTGTCATCAAATAATTTTCTAATCTTTGCAACAAATTCAGCATTTGCATCATTTGCTCCGCCTTTACCTCTGCCACCTGTGTATTTATTCATACCTACACCATAGCCGAAGAAAGATGCATTCTTTTTATCTGCAACGCTTGCATATAATGGATCAAATGCTCCATCTACATCTGCAGAAAGCATAGCAGAATGTTGATATACTCTATGTAAAATATTTGGTGTTGTATCTTCTCCACATAAGTGAATAATTTCTCCTAAGAATGTTTCAAAAGCAAGGCTTTCCATACCTGTGTTACCCATGCTTCCAATTTCTTCTTTATCTACAAGTAAGCAAACTGCTGTTTTTTGTGGCATTTCAGTTTCACAAATTGCCATTAAAGAACAATATGAGCAAACTTTATCATCTTGGCCATAACCTGCAACCATCGATTTGTCAAAGCCTAAAGACTTTGCTTTAAAAGCAGGAACAATTTCTAATTCAGCACTTAAGAAATCTTCTTCAACTATTCCATATTTTTGATTTAAAATGCTCATTACATTTAGTTTTACTTTTTCACTAACTTTTTCATCAGCAAACGGCATGCTTCCAATTAATAGTGTAAGGTTTTCTCCTTCTATTACTTCAGAAGCTTTCTTTTCCATTTGATGTCTTCCCATATGTGGAAGTAAGTCTGTAATAACGAAAGTTAAATCGTCATCTTCTTCACCAATTTTAACATCAACTGTTTTTCCACTTTTTAACGCTACAACTCCATGAATTGCTAGAGGAATTGTAACCCATTGATATTTTTTAATTCCACCATAGTATTGTGTTTTTAAGTATGCAAAATCTGTATCTTCGTAAAGTGGATTTGGCTTTAAATCTAGTCTTGGAGAATCTGTGTGTGCTCCAACTACATTAATACCATTTTCTAATTTATCTTTTCCTATAACTGTAAGAATAATGTTCTTGCCTCTATTTATATAGTAAACTTTATCTCCAGCTTTTAACTTTTTAAAACTTGAAAGAGGTTTAAAGCCATGAGCTTTCGCAATTTCTTCTGATTCTTTAATTATTTCTCTTTCAATCTTTCCATTATTTAAATAAGAAATATATCCATCACAAAATTTCATGATTTTTTTCTTATCTTGCTCAGAGGTAGCCTCCCAACCATTTTTCTTGCTAACTAAAAGCTTTTCAGTAAGTTTTTGACCTTCTGTTTTTGTTTCTGCCATTTTTATCTCTCCTTCTTTTGATGGCAAACGCCACCGCTACTTTTTCCTATTCTTAATAATTATATATATTTGATTTTTCTTTTACAAGATACTTTTACCCACTTTTAGCCTTATAAATTAAAATATTATTACATTTTTTATTTCTCTATATACATAATATTTTAGTGTGATAAAATATCGCAGGTATTCTTTAATAATATGATGAAAGGAGATATAGATATGGGATTATCAACAGAAATAATATTACTTTGTATAAAAGTGTTTTTATGTAGAATATTTGACGTTTCATGTTCAACTTTTAGAACTGTTTTATTAGTTAAAGGTCACACAAAAACAGCTGCATTAATTGCAGTTGTAGAGGCTTTTGCTTGGTTTTGGATTATAAAAGATGCTCTTAACTTACCATCACCAACACTGATTGAAAAATTTAATGTAGCCCTTGCTTATGCTTTAGGTTTTTCTATTGGAAATATGCTTGGTGGCACTCTTTCAAAATTCATCGATGCAACAGTGAATGTTCAAGTAGTTTTATCTTCAAAAAACAATGACGTAATTAAAAAGATTCAAGAAGCTGGCTATGAAATCACAGTAATTGAAGCTGCTGCTTCTCAATATTCTGGAGAAAAATTCATTGTATTTGCAGTTATAGACCGCAAAAATCTAATTGCTTTTAGAAAACTTATAAAAGAGCTCGATAACAAGGCGTTTATACTTGCATCTGATACAAGAATTGTAAGACATGCACTAGGACATTCAGTAGTATAATAAAAAGACTTGGGAAAACCCCAAGTCTTTATTTTTTATTCTGCACTTTTATTTGTAATTTCTTCTAATTCTAGAAGTCTATTCCATCTTTCATCAACTTCTTTTTGAAGTTCTTCAATCATCCATTCATTTCCAGGT
>CAMUYU010000021.1 GCA_947164995.1 uncultured Clostridia bacterium | reverse complement strand
TTTGAATAAACTGCAATCTTTGTACGAGAACCTGCTTCTCTAACTATATTTTTAATTTCAATTAATCCTTCATATATTTCTGGAATTTCAAGTTCTAATAATCTTTTAACAAATCCTGGATGAGTACGAGAAATCATCATTTGAGGAATTCCCTTAGCATTTTTATTTACATCTAAAACATAAGCTTTAATTCTATCGTTTTGGTTATATACTTCACCTGGAACTTGTTCGTTTAAAGTCATTATTCCTTCGATTCTTCCTAAATCAACAATAATAACATTTTTTTCAACTCTTTGAACAATTCCTGATACAATTTCACCTTGTCTATCTGAATATTCTGTATATACTATTTCTCTTTCTGCTTCTCTAATTTTTTGAACAATAACTTGTTTAGCAGTTTGAGCCGCTATTCTTCCGAAATCTTTTGGTGTAACTTCTACTTCAACGATGTCACCAATTTTAGCTCTTTTCTTAAATTTTCTTGCTTCACCAACTTCGATTTCAATTGCAGGATCAAAGCATTCTTCAACTACTTCTCTCATTGAGTAAACGTTAATGCTGTTATGATCTTCATCTATAACAATTTTAACATTTTCTTGAGAATTAAAGTTTCTCTTATAAGCTGTGATTAGAGCTTGTTCAATTGCATCTAATAGATAGTCTTTATTAATTCCCTTCTCAATGCTTAGTTCTTCTAATGCTTTAAACATTTCCTTATTCATTTTCCAATTCCTCCCAATTAAATAATAATTTACTCATCGATACACTTGTTAAATCAATTAATACCGTCTCTTTTGTTTCTTCGTCATAGATTGTTATTGTATTGTTATCAAATGATTTTAATACACCTTCATACTCTTTTTTACCATTTTGTGCTTTATATAATTTTATTTGAATATTTTTTCCTACTGCCCATTTAAAGTGCTCCGGTTCTCTTAGATGTCTTTCTAATCCACATGAAGAAACTTCTAAATTATAACTTTCGGAAATAGGATCTTTTTCATCTAAAAAATCACTTATTTTTTGACTTACTTTTTCACAATCGTCTAGGTCAACTTTTCCTTCAGGTTTATCTATAAAAAACCTTAAAAACCACTCTGAACTTTCTTTAACATACATTACATCATATAATGAATACCCAAGTTCGTTTACGATTGGCTCAGTCATTTCTTTAATTTGCAACTCTGTTTTCGTCATAAATTAAACTCCTTAATTTTTGCTACACATACATAAAGAGTGAGGCGAACCTCACTCTTTTGTAATAATCACTATGCTTTTTATATTTTACATTCAAAATATGTAAAAATCAAGTATTTTTTGCATTTTTATGTTGTATTTATTGCTTTTTATAGGCCATTTAATTAATAATATACTTCCATAAGATATAATCCATGTGGCGGAAGCGTTTTCCCAGCTCTTTTTCTATCTTTACTTTCTATAATACTTGGTATGTCTTCTACATCTATTTTTCCAAGACCAACGTCCACAATAGTTCCGCTTATTATTCTTACCATGTTGTATAAAAATCCGTCTCCTGTAAGCTCAATAATTATACGATTATCTTCTGTTTTTCTAATTGTAGCCTTTTTTATTGTCCTTATAGTAGTCTTTTTAGGAGCTCCTCCTGATGATTTAAAACCAGCAAAATCATGCTCACCTTTAAAGTAAGAAAGTGCTTTTTTCATCTTTTCAAAATCTAGTTTTTGAGGCATGTGAAACTCTCTATACCTATCTAAAGCTGAAGGAAATTCATTATTATTTATAATATATCTATAAGTTTTTCCTTTGCAGTTATATCTAGAATGAAATCTTTCTTCTACTTCTTCTGCTGATTTTATCACTATACTATTTGGTAATTTACTATTTAATGCGTATGGAAATTTTGAAATATCTATTTTAGATTCGGTCTTAAAATTTGCAACCTGAGCTATTGCATGAACCCCTGCATCTGTTCTGCCAGAGCTATTTAATTCCACATCTTCGCCAGTAACTTCTTTTATTGCTTTTATTATTTCTCCTTGAATACTAGTTTTTCCAGGTTGTGTTTGCCAACCTGCAAAATTTTTGCCATCATATTCAATTATTACTTTTATATTTCTCATATAATCACCTTAACTTAAAACGTGGAGCACTATGTGCTCCACTAATTATTATTCTGTTACTTCAACATTTGATTTACCAACAGAAACACTTATTAATTGATATTTAACATATTTGTTATTTGGTTTATATTTTATTCTTACTTCTGCATTTGGATAATGTGTAATTAGTCCTGACTCTTCTGTTCCTTGACTTCCAGAGCATTTAACTATATATTGGTCATCTTTTTTAGAATATGTAATAGAATTAATTTCTTCTAGTTCAAGCCAACTTACCCCTATAGGGACAATATAATAATAATCTCCTTCTTCATCATATAAATAATAGAAATCATCTATTACAATTGGCTCTTCTATTCTCATTCCAGACAATTCAAATATAATGTCATGAATTACAGTTCTAGGAACATATTCTAAATATATGCCATCCATTTGAACTTCAACTAATTCTTGAGCACTTGCAATTCTCATTGCTGCTTCTAATAGTGGTTCATAGTTTGCATACAATGAGTCAAAACTTTGTATCTGAAGTAAAATATTTAAATAAGATTCTTCTTTAATTTTTTCAATCATTTCATCAGTAACTTCAACTGTTTTTTCTTCCTCTTTTGGAGGCTCTTGATTAACAATTGGAACAGGTGTAGGAATCTGATTTTCAGTTTCTTCAACCTCTTTAGATTTGTTAAAAATTACTGCGGAAATAATAGCAATAATAATGATTAAAAAAACTATGATTATACGTTTATCCATAAAATCACCTTTTATTAAAATATGATGTAAATACTTCATAGTAATTTGGTGGAGCTGACGAGAATCGAACTCGTGTCCGAATATCCATCCATAAGAACTTCTCCGAGTGCAGTTTATCTTTTAAATTCCAAAATTAAAACGCCGATAAACAGGCTTAATAAATTTGTAGCTTCATAAGTACCCTCTATCTCAAAGCTTTGATAGATTTGTTTCCACTTTGTTTATGACGCTCTATCCTAAAAGAAAGTGGCACAACTAGGTAGAACGAGCTACGCTTAGGCAGCTAATAATAATTTATTTTCGTTAATTATTTTTTCTCTCGTTTTTTAGATGGCCAACGAGAATCCATCACTCGCTATTCTTAATTCAAAATAACCGTCGAAACCATTACAGCCCCATATATTTTACACTGATATTATAACAAATAATTTTAAAAACCGCAACACTAGTAGTTTTTAGGCTATCGTATGGAGAATTGCACTTCTCCATACGATAAATTCACCTTTTTAACGTTTTCTTTTATACTTACTTAGCTCATCACTAAATAATCTATTAGTCTTACCGGCTTTTATCTCACTTTCTCTCTTAACAATGTCATTATTTAATTTTGCCTCTTGTTTTTTGTAATTTTCGTTTAATTGGTCCTCAATATTAAGTAAAGCATCTTGACTAATAATCATTTGTCTTAAATCAAAGATATCATATACTTTTGATTCAGCTAAACTCAAACCATCTGAGATATTCTTTCCTCTTGCTTGTAAAGCTGCAATTCTTTCAAAGCTCAATGGGTCAATTTCAACAGTTTGAATATTGCCTAAATCGTCACGTACCTGAATTTTTTTCTTCTTAGTTTTAGTTGCCATACCTATCGCTGCAGCACCAAGCATTGTTCCACCAACCCACTCATTGAAAGCATTTTCTCCTGTATCTAACCCTATTGCCATAGGTCCTATTGTAACTGCTGAAGCAGCAGTTGCTCCAATATTTCCCATAGCTTGAACAATCTTTCTTGCTCCTTCTCTTTGCTTTGCTTTAGTGTCTCTTATGTATTCGTCCTTTGTTAATCCGTCAACTTTTGCTTGATCCATTCTTTCAATAACTGGTTCTGACGCTTTAATAGCTTCTGCAATGTTTTCTTCAATTTTTTGTTTTCTTTCTTTTAACACATTTGAAACATATTGATTTTTGATTCTCTCTTCTAAGCTAACTTGTCTAACTGTAACATCATGTGCCAAATGATTCTTTGTAGCTGCTGCTCCAGATATTGGTCTCTTCGACCTTTCTTCTACTATAGGATTTACATCTCCGCTTGAGACATTACCACCCTTTGGATTTGTTGGATCAATATCTGCTAGCGATGGTCTTTCTTTTCCTTTGTCAGTTGTATATCCAATTGGACTAATTGCGCCTTCAGCCATCGTAGCAAATCTATATTTTGGCTTTTTCTCTTTTGAAGCATCTTTTTGTACAATAGTACCACTCGATACTGCAGTAGGTTTATTAAGTCTTTGCTCTATTTGTTGTAATCCTTCTAGTTCGTCTAAAGCAATTGGATCATCATACGTTACAGTTTTTTCACTATCTGTAGCATTTTCCATCTGCTTCATAGCTTCTCTATTCATTAATATAGCATCGTCTATTCCTACAGCACCTGTAATTGAAGCAAGTGTGTACTCAAAGTTAACTTCAACATCTCTATCTTCAATATCTTTTCTTGTAATTTTCTTAATTATAGTCTTACCTTTACGAGCAAGGTCTTGACGATTTGCTGCTGCAGTTTTGGCTGCAATTAGCTTTGCATTTACAGATTGTAAAAGTGCTTCTTTATCTTTAATTTCTCCTAATATTCCAGAAGAATCTGCGATAGTATCTGCAGTTGATGCTTCTTTACCAAATTGAAGAATTGCTTCATCAGAAATTTTTAAAATATCTTCAGATGATGCACCCATATATATTTCTGATTTTTCATCAGTAAATAGCGCATCTAATCCGCCATTTGTATTTGTATTTACTTTTGCTATAAGTTCTGTTGATTCTTGCAATTCATTTGCAGTAAATAATTGCATAGCATCTTCAGAGCCTCTAAACATAAGCCTGCTTTGAGTTGATACTGAACCATCTTTATTTTTAACTTCAATTTGTTTTTTTATAGTACCTTTTTGGCCACCTAGAGCATTTAAATTCTCTATCATTTCTTCTTTAGAAAGTTTCGATGTTGCTCCAAATGTTCTGGTAACGGCAATAGCTCTTGCAACTTTTTCTTTTTGAGTTTGTGACATACCATCAAATGCTTTACTGCCATTTAATGCATCCATAGCATTTTGATTTTCTTTTCTAGCATATCCATATAGTGCAGGATTGCCACCATCAGATCTATCTTCTAGTTGTGCAAATATTATTTCGTTATTAGATTTTCTCCTTGAAAGAGTACTATAATCTATTACTGCTCTTTCACCATTAATCTTTCTATCTTCTGCTTTAAAATCTTCTAAAGTCTCTCTAGGGTCTAATAGTGATTTTGACTTATACGCAAATCCAGTTGCTGTTGCAACTCTTTCAGCGCCACCGCCTGTTGCTAATGTTGTTTTCATTAATGCTTGGCTAAACTTTTGAACTCCCGCTTCATCTAAGTTTGGAAGTGCAACTCTAACCTTTGCAGTAAATTCTTTATTAATTTTTGCAATTTCTTCATGATATGTTTTTGATGATTTATCTAAACCTGCTGCTTTATATTGAAGTTCTTGAGCAGCTCCATCTAGCATCTTTAAAGAACCTTTTCCATTTGTTGTAAGACCATGTTCTTCAAGTGCCGCTGCTAATAATCCATTCTTGGTGTTATCTAATACGAATGATGCTTTTTGTGTTAATGCATCTTCCGTTGCTCTATTTGAATCTAGTCCTATTACTTCTTGATTTGCTGCATCTGCAATAATCTCTGCTGCATCATCTGCAGCTTCCATATTCGTATCACCCTCTAGGTTAGATTGAGAAAGTGATATAGTTGGTTCAAGTGGAGCTACAGTACGATTCCCTGGTTCATATTGTGCTAATATTTCATGTCTTTGTGCTATTCTTGCCTCTTGTCTTTCTCTTTGCTTTGCAGTTATTGCAAATGGATTCGTGTAACCTTGATTATGTGCATCTTTTAAATCCTTGACACCTTCTGAGACTAGACCTGCCGTTTTAGATGCTTGATTTGCAAGTGTCTTAACCGCTCCTACAGTAAGTGCAGCTCTTGCAAGTGATGTTGTAGGAGATGTGCTTGTCATTGTTCCACCTACACCTAGCAAAGATTTAATAATGTCTTCTGCTTTAAACAAGAATGTTATACCTATAATTGATAATAACCAATCATTTGATGAAGAACCCGCAGTTGCAACACCTATAACAAATACGTAGGCAATAGCATGGAACGTTTGAGTAAATATGCCTGTAAACAATTCTTTTGACCACACACTAAAGCTCTGCGCTTTTCCATCATTCATTTTATCTATAGGATACATTATCATAACAATTGGGAAAATCGTTATTAAAAATCCCGTCATAAATAAACGTTTATAATAAGCAATCAGTAATAGTAAAAACTGGAATATCATAATCAATAAAACTATAGCATCTGCTACAGATTCACTATTTTGTTCTGCTCTATTTGCTTGTACAGCCATATAGTTATTAGAAGAAGACCTAAATGGATTTGAAGAAAGCTTGGCTGCTAATTTTTCATTGTCTTCACCATCTTTAGGATTTTTTACTCCTTCAAAATCACCGGTAAGTGGAACCGATACAATTCCAAGTTTGCCCTTCGTTTCTTGTTCTATCATCTGAACAAATGCACTATTAACAGTTATTGCCATCTTTAATCCATAAGGGAATAAAAACAAAAGTGCCAAACCTTGAATCCAAGACATCATAGTTTCTTTGTATTTTTCTTGTTCTCTTCCACCTACAGAAAGCATAATTCTTATGCCAACGTATAGAACCATTATTGCATACCATGTAATAGCTATCCTTCTAAATTTTCCATACCACAAAGAAATATTTTCTTTCATACTTCCAGAAAAAGAACCTTGTTGAGATGAATCAAAGAAATTGATGTTCGTTCCAGGATATTTGTCAAATACTAAGTCATCTATTGTAACTATATTGCCATCATTTGCAGCTTGTACACCACCTTGAACAAGTTTAAAAATACTAAAAGCAAGGCTTCTTATCATTCCTGCTATTGCTTCATTAACGTTGGCAAATAAAGATTTATCTTCTTCCGAAACAGTATCCTCATCTTCTTCCGCCTCTTCTGTTCCATCTCCCTCTTCTCCTGTATCATCAGTGTTTTCGGTATCAGGCCCATTAGGAACTTCTGAAGCTAATGTAATAGCTGAACATGTAAATAACATGACAAGCATACTTATCATTAGCGCCATTATTAAACTTATAATTCTATTTGATATTTTCATTATGCTTGTCACCTTCTTTCTAATTCAATTTATCTCTAAATAGTTTTGATCTAGACACTGCAACCCTTTGCTTTGCAAAGTCGACATCTTTATCATTAACAATATCTTTTCTCTCAGCTTTTGTTTTTGCTTTATGTGAAAGCTCATCTGCTATACCACCAACAGGTTCTGCCTTTGGAGAAGGTCTATTTCCTTCAATAGGGTGTTCATCAAACAAGTTTCCTAATGACTCTGCTGGATGAAGCACTACCCCTGATATATCATCTGCTACACTTGCAGAAAGCATTGCTCCTTTTCCAGTTATCTTTGAATCTGTACCAAGATTTAAAGCTTCTGCTGTTAAAACATTTGCTACTCTTACAACATTTCCTGCAGTAGCATCAAATGTTGTATCAAATAGTTTTATAGTTGCTCTCGCATTTGCATCTTTCAAAGCTTGAATTTTTGCTTCATTTGCCTTTTTAACTTTTTCTTCTATCTTCTTGTTTTGTTTTTCTCTCATTATTTCTTCATTAGTTTTTTGACTTCTGATTAAACCAACGTCCTCATAGATTCTATCTAATTCAGGATCTTCTCCAAGATATACATCAAGTTCAGATCTAGCATATACCGCAGCGGCTATGCTATCTAATTCAGAATTTGATTCTTCTAATTGTTTTGAAATACTTTGCAAGTATTCCTTTGCGTCTTCTTGAACTTTAATTCTATCTGCACTGTCCATATTTTTATCAGTAATAATTGTTTGTGCAGACATTGCTCTTATGCCTTCTAGTGTAGTACCAAGATTAACTTTTATACCTGTTTTAGTTTTCTCAACTGGTTTTGTATCATCTGATGTATTTGAAGTTCCAAGTGATTGAGAAACAAGTCTTGCAACCTTTGCATTCTTTGTAGATAAGTTAGATAGACCACTTGTTATTCTAAACATATCATCTGCACCAACACCGTTAATCTTTTGAGCTTCATCATTTGAATGTAATCTCTCATTATATTCACCAAGCTCCATAATTAACTCGGCTGCACTCTTTAAATCTTCTTTATCTGCTTTCGTTGCATTAATACCACTATAGTAATCAACCATTTTATCGACTACTTTTTGACCATCAGTACTATCTACTTTATTGTGAACTTCATCTTTTTCAAGACTAGTAAGTTTGTATACTGCTGGTGAAAATTGAGGAACTTCTTTTGCTCTACTTGTAGAAGCAATTTCTTTTTTGTCTGTTCTTATATCGTACTTTCCATCTATTTGCTTTCCAGTATATAATCCCGATCTTCCACCTAAAAGTTTATCTGCAGCAGCCATCTTATCAGAATCACTTGTAGATAATACTCTTCCTTTTAAACCCTGACCAAAATACTGATTATCTCCAGCTTTTGATGCAGCGGCTGGATCTCCAAAGTATACATCTAAGCTAACTTTTTCTTTTACAGTTCTAAAAGCTTTTTGTCCTGGATGTTTTTTCTCCCATGCTGCAGCGTCTCTATCTGTTCTAATAGAAGGATTAACCGCTTCTCTTCTAGTAATTGTAATTGAATTATTTTTCATCCATTCTTTAACATCATCATATTTAGGGTCGCCACTTTGCATTGCCTCAATGATAATATTAGAAGAAAGGTTAACTTGCTGTTGAGTAAGTACAGCTCCGTCTGCTCCTTCACCTGTAACCATTTCTTGAATTGCAGACATAACTAGCATTTCTGCACCTAATTGCTCTTGAGCTGCTGGTGATAAAGCTTGCATATTTTTATCCAAAAACGATTGTGCTTGACTACCATCACCTGCAATTGCAACTTGAGTAATCATTTGTTGTTGAGCTTCAAATTTTTCATTTAAGTTTTGAGCCTCTTGTGCTTCTCTTACATCACTAGGCGCAGTTTCATCTATTCCTCTTGTTGTATCCATTGTAGCTTGTTCTATAGTAGACCTTGCTCCAGCATTTGTACTCATTGCTGCAGCTCCGCTTTGTTTCGCAAGCAATTTTTCATCTATCTTTAATAAATTCTTTTCAACTTTGGCAGCAGAAACATTTCTAAATGCTTCTGTTTTTTCGTTATATGCATTTTTAGCCGATACAAATCTTTGTCCAACTTGTTGTCCTCTACTTGCAACATCTTTTACAAGTTTAAGAGCAACCGCAGTTTGTAAAGTTTGTGATACCGGTGAAACGGTATTTGCGCCACCACCTTTCATTAAGGTTGGGAACAATGATTTTAGTAGTGATTCACTCTTTGAAATAAATCCTATTCCTATACAAACTAAAACAATATTGGCATCTCCACTTGAAATGAATGCATTAACAACAAACATGACAGCAACATATACTGCAGCTTGGAAAAATTGCAAGAAAATATTTAAAAGTAACTCTCTAAGCCAAGCCATAAATATTTGAGCTTTTCCATCTTTAATTTTATCTACAGCATAAGATATTGCTACAAATGGGAATAATACTATTAAAAATATTACTGTTATTAATCTTTTAAAATAAATAATAATGAAACTTAATAGTTTAAACAATAAATATATATATACAAAGCCATAAGCTAAGTTACCAGTATCTACGGCTTTTTTTCTAAATTGAGACATCAAATTTGAATCTTCATCAGCTTCAACCTGCCCCATTGCAAGTAATAATTCTTGGTCAACATCTATATTGGTTTGTGGAAGCATAGATGAAATATCTCTTCCAGAGCCTTGTACCATTCTTCTATCTAAAGTTTCAACTAAGCCTTCATTAAACATTATGGCGTATTTAATTGCATATGGAAACATAAATAGAATAAATACTCCAATTGCCCAATCTAAAAGCATTGTTTTAAATTTATCTCTTTCTCTTCCAGTAGATTTCATAATAATTCTAAGACCAATATATAATAACATGATTAGATAAAATGCAATTGCAATTTCTCTAAAAATACTATAATAACCTCTAACCATTGCTAATATTCCAGAATCTGCACTAGGTGTTTCCAAAAATTTATTATGACCATTTACTTGCGTGTCTGCATAAAAAGCAAGTCTGGTATCATCATATTTATTAAACAAAAGTGCATCTATTGATACGTTTCCAAACATTACTGAAATTAGTGCTTTTAATTGGTCTGCTATACCAAATACAAATAGCCACGTAATAACCTTTTGAACGTAGTCAACTTTTTGTCCACTTTCATCCATTGAATTTCCTGTAGAAGTGTATTCTTCGTCTTCTTCAGATGCAAAAGAAATTGTAAGTGAAGAAAACATGAAATTAAAAACTATCATGAAACTTAATATTAAACTAATAATTCTTGATGATTTTGTCATATCTTCTTCACCTTCCTTTCTTTTTAATTATTGTTATTTAATTGGATTATCATTTCTTGGTTTTGTATTATTTAATGAATCTTTTGTAATTGTTACTTTTGGATCTTTAACATTTACTTTTGTTCTAGTTGTTCTTGTTATATTACCTAAAGATGATGGTGTAATTGTTGGTGAACCACCAGCACTTCCAGAACTTGAACTTGCTGTTCTAACTCTAGAAGCCGTTGAACTACCAGAACCTCCTGAAGTTGTAGAAGAACTCCTACTACTATTTGCGAGTCTATCTCTTATTCCTGTAGCAACTGAAGAGTTGCTATTTGAACTTCCAGAAGATCTCCTAGATGATATCTTTTCAGATAATTGTTCCATATTTGGTAAATCAAAATTTAATTTTTGTTTTTCAACTACACCACTTGTTATTTGACCAAAATCTGAAAGTCCTGCACCAATACCAGAAGATCCTAAAGAGTCCATTGCTCTAACACCACCGGCTGCAACTTGTGCAACTTTACCATATGTTTTTGCTATCTTTCCTCTATTGTTATATAGTTTTTGACCAGCATATTTTGCAGCGGTTCCTGCTGTCTTTAATCCTTTTCCGGCAACAGCTCCTGCTCCTTTTGCAAATTGTCCAACTTTACTATTAGATACTTTTTGAGCACCTGCTTTAACGGCACTTGCCGCTTGTCCAACACTTGAATTTTGTATACCTTCTCTTGCTCTTTGTGCAGCTTCTTTCGCTTTATCAGTGGCCTTTCCTTTAATTTCTCCTATGCTGTCTCTAATATCTCCACGTGCAGCATATAAGTTTTCTTTTGCACTTCTATCTTCTTTATTTAATTCTTTAGCTTTCTTATCTAGTTCAATCCTCTTTTGTTTAACATTATTTCTACTATCATTAATTGCTTGTCTTTTCTTTCTTCTCTCGTCTCCTGCTTCATGGAATCTAGCATTTTCTTTTCTCATATCTTCTCTAACAAGGAAAGCTGCATATTGTGCTGCATTCATTCCTTTTTCTGACATACCTTGACCAAATTGTTTTGCAGCATTTGCTGCGGCAACAGATGTATTCGCAACTGCCTTTCCAGCATTAACTGCAGAAGTTGCAATTGTTTTTGCAGCAACTATACTTCCAACAATATTAGTCTTCAATGTTCCAAGAGTAGAACTTTCTAGTCCAACTAAGCTTCTTAATAATCTTTCTGCTGGGAACAAGAATGCTGTACACATAACTAAGAATATCCAGTTACGTGAAGGGTCTTGTTGGCAAATCTGAATTCCCATATTAATCAATATTACATATATACAAGCATGTAGTAACTGTACTAAACAGTTTGCCAAAAACTCTTTGAACCAGTTTTGCATACTTTGTGCTTTTCCATCACCCATCTTGTCTACAACATACATTGCACAAACAAATGGATATAAGCAAACTAGAATTATAATAATAAATACTCTCTTGTAGTACATATATAGTAAAGAGAATAATTGGAATAATAAAATCCACCAAGCAATAGCATAAACAATTCTGCCTTCACTCTTTGCAAGCATTTTTAAATGAACCATTGGGTCTTCTGTAAGTGAAGCTTGCATTGCTTCTAGCTTATCCATTTCAAGATACATAGCTGTTGGTGCAAATGTATTTCTTAACCAACTCTCTAGTTCCCTTGCAGCACTTGAAATTTTTTTATAGCCATTATAACATATAGTTTTACGATAATCTCCAGCTCTATCTAGGCTATACAGATTTCCATCATTTAAAGGTAATCCATATTTTCTCAGTATTTTCCTCATATCTTTATATTCTTTATATGAAGAAGTCTTTTTAGAACCTTTATCATTGTAAATAGAATCAAAAAGACTTTGCGATAGCTGTTCAAACTTTGCTTTATCTTCGGAATCAGTGATACTATCGGCATAGTGTTCATATACGGACGTAGCCATTCTATCATTACCTAATTTAAGATTAGTTGAATTATATGCATGTTCTGGCATTGCATCTATAATTAACCCTAAAGAATAATCATCTTGTGGTGTCCATGTATGAGTTGAATTTTGTTCAATATAATTGATTGCTTCTCTAAAGCGCTCATATAATGCCTCTTTTTCCTCTTGTCTCATATCACTATAAGCAGCATTGTTTATTGTCTTTTCAAATTTTTCTCTAGCCTGTTCTTCTGTAATTACTGTTACCTCACCGTCGTTTTCTTTTTGACGATTAATTCTTTCTTCAAGAGCATCTAGTCTATTAGAAATTTCTTGTTTCATTGCATTAACAGTAGCATCTTCACCAAAGAATTTACTTCCTAAATATTCTTCAATTTCTACAACGCTATATTGACCTGCTGTAATAGATTCGCTAGAAAGCCTCTCTATTATTGTATTAGTAATATATGGAATTACTGGAAATAAATATGGAAGCCAAAACATCATTATTGCACCAGTTATCCAGTATTCAATAAATCTTTTTACTTTACTTTCATCTGGTGTTCCAACTGCCATTATAATTCTAACGCCCATATATAAAAACGTAATTACATAGACTGTAATAGCAATTGATCTAAATCCGGCAAAAACATCTGAAATAGCAGAAACAACATTACTATTTGCAAGAATACCTCTAGAATAATTAGAGCCTAGTTTTATTCCACCAAGTTTAGTTAAATCTATAACTGGAGATGCTCCGCCACCTAATTTGTTAAAAATAAGCTTATCTAAAGTTAAGTTATCAACATTTAAGGCTTTTGATGCAAGCCATAATACACCTTCACCAAATGCTAGCATTGCAGCAACGGCTGCAGACTCTACTTGCGATGGACTTCTTTCTAAATCTGCTGTTGTAGATAAACCTGTTTCTTTTATATAGTCTTTTATTTGATTAATTGAAAACTGATTTGTCTTATAATCACCCTTAACTGGTGCAACTTCTGCTATATCAGTTTCATCTGCTATTCCCATTGTTACATAACTTGAAGGAACATTAGAATATGCGTACTCTGCTCCTGTTCCAACTTTAGATATATTTACTGTTACAGTACGACCATTTGATAATGCTTGGTCATAAAGTCTAATACCATAGTGAAAATCATCTTCTAAGATAATTTTTACATCTGTCTTTCCTTCTTTTATCTCTTCTGCAGTTGGAAGAGAAGACATATCTCCATCCATTGGTACTGCAATACCTACAGTATCATCCCAGCCATTAGTCTTTCTCTTTTGACCTTTTAGATTAGCTCTAACAATTTTATATTTTACAGGTTTTGAATCTCCTTTATGGTCGGTATACGAAGCTGAAATATTATAAACTCCGCTAACACCATTTGATGTAATAAAGTCAAACCACCAAAATTCATTTTTGATGATGTCGGGATCTTTAACTGTAAATGTTGTTGCTCCTCCAGAACCGCTTAAATCAACTTTTAATTCTTTTTTCTTAATAATTCCTGATTTTCCAACTTCAAATATTGTAACAGCACCATTAGAATCACCAACACCTGCCATTGCAACACTTAAAAAGATGTTAGAGGCGAGCAAAACTAGTGATAGGATTGCTATAATTCTTTTCTTAAAACTAAATTTTCTATTCATTTTCATTTTGCTCACTTCCTTTCTCAAGAATTTAAATTACTCCTTCTTTGTATTTCTTTTAATTTCCTTTCCTAAGTTTTTCATCTCTTCACTAATTATTTCATGGTCAAAATTATTCTTAGCCTCCGATGCTCCTCCGGTAATCATTCCAGAATAATACTGAGTAAGAGCTTTTCTTATTAATTCACTCTTTTGATTATTCAATAATTCATCAGTATCTACACCTGCGCTTTGAAGTTCTTTATTTAACTTAGAATTTGGATTCTTTAATTGATTTCTAATTACTACACTCTTTGCAGTAGCTTTAAAATGTCTATCTGCAAAATCAACACCTTTACCAATACCTTTTGATATAGTACCGGCAGCTGCAGAAGCTGCAAGTCCATATGTAAGAGCATTCGTCACATTACCAGTTGCAAGTCCTGCTGCCGCACCAACAGTAGCTGCAGAAGCTTTAACTGCAAATCCTGTAACACCTTTAATTGTTTTTCTAACAGCACCACGATTTCTAGTTTTAATACCTTTTTCACCAAGAACAGTTTTGGCTTTATCAATATTATCGCCAAGATTATTAGGTAGATTTGGTGCGCCACTTGTTCCCAAGCCAGATGTAGAACCTCCCGATGTACCACCTCCTATGCCAGTTGTCGTAGTTCCACCTCTAATGCTTTCTGGGGTGATAACAGTTCTTCCAGAATCATTAATTTCGCTTGTCCTTCTCCTTGTATCGTCAGTATTTGTTTGTGCAGTATTTGAACCTTCTTTAATTCTATCTCTTGAATCTCTAATATCCTGTGCGTTTTTAGATGATTCAAGTTGTCTTCTCTTATTTGTAAGTTTTCCTTCTGTAGCTAAATCATTTCTATCAGCTACACTTCTTCCATCTGAAACAAGACCACCTACACCGGTCACAGCTTGTCTACCAAATGTAAGTGCCGCAATTCCTATTCCAGCCATATCTCCTGTTAAGCCAGCACTAGATTTAACATTGAATATATCTTTAACTATTTGCTCTGCCTTGAACAAGAACGTTACGCAAAGCACATATAAAATTACATTTCCTTTTCCACTAGTATTATTGTTGAATGCGAAAACGTTTGAAGCTCCCTCAATTAGTACAGCATAAACAACTGCATGAACAAGTTGTGTGAAAACAAGAACCAAGTACTCTTTTGTCCATAATCCAAGAGCTCTACCTTTTCCACCCGAATTAATTCCATCAAACAAATGCTTAACACAAATTACAGGGAATATTGTAATTAAGAAACCTACCATAAATGCTCTTTTATAATATACAAATATTAATGCCATCAATTGTCCTAGCATTATAATATATACTATAGCCAAAGGAACACTATGATTTGCTCCTGCCGCACTTCTAACATTTGTCATAGTATCATTGGTTGTAGCATCTTCTTCTTCAATTGTAACTTGTGTGGTATGAACACCTTTATTTTCTATTGCTTTAATAACAGCATTATTAATATGAACTGAATATTTCATCAAGTATGGAAACATGAATAAAACTAGTAATCCCGAAATCCATACTACTAATCTTTCTTTTGTTGATTCCAAATTCATTGCTGTACTTGCTAAAAGAATTTTAATACCTAAGTATAAAAGCATTACAAAATAACAAAGTATTGCAATTCCTCTTAACCTTGTAAACCAATAGCTAACAACTGGCTTCATAATACCTGCTATACTTGTCTGTAATAGCATTGAATCTCCTACTAAGCTTGCGCTTTGTTCTGCTGACACTTGAGGAATACTCCAATAATCTATTGTCATTTTTTTCGTATGATTAAAAATAATTGAGGCTAATGTAACATTTTCACCAACTGCATAATCTATTAGTTTCTTTAACCCATCTGCAATTCCTAATAATATAAAACTAAAGATTCTTGATAAAATATCTTTTAAATAGTCTTTAATTGTTTCTAATATATTTTTTAGCCAGTCAACTATTCCAACTCTTTTTGTTTTAATCTTGGTTGGTGTAAATGTTTCTGTAATTGGTCCATCACTTTGTGGTGGAGTTGGGGTTGGAGGAGGTGTTGCTGGTGTTGCTGGTGTTTCTTGTGTTTCATCAGTTTTTGTAGTTTGACGAACATTATCACTTGTATATGAAACGTTGTGATCAAAGCTTAAGTATTGTTCAAATTCATCTTCTGTAATACTTGCAACTATATTTCCATTTGAATCTCTAATATTAACTTTTCCATCTTGATAATCAACATTAGGAATTACACATTGATTATTATCTTTAGTTGTGACAATTTGATTTGATTCTATTACTGTTTCATCAAGTGCTGGATATTTCCCACCTGTATTAAATCTAATTGTGGTACTTACATCCAAAGTGATATCTACATTATAATTGTCTGTATCATATTTATAGTGATACCTACCACTATTATCTGCTTCAACATTTGAATTGCCTTTAGGAGTAGGCATTATTATTGCATATGCTGTTTTTCCCTCTCCATATGCATATCTCATAACTGTTCCAGCATTATTTCCTTTATTATTAAGCCAGTTTGAAACATCTTGTTCATAACTAGATGGTATTTGACCATCTTCTAATGCATAGCACAAAGATGATGTAAAAATAACAAACAAAAGGAGAGCAAGAACTATGAATATATTTCTTATAAATAATTTTTTATTCATTTTTCTCCCCTCCTTTTTTATTTTTAATGACCTATAATTTGTTTTACACCTGTTCTCAAAGCTCCAACACCTTTTCTTAGTCCTCCTTCGCCTAAACCTTCTGCTGAAGAACCTTGGCTTAATGCTTTAAGAATCTTTCTTAACATTTTTTCGCCTTGTGGCACAAAATTTATAGCAACTATTATTAAAATCCAGTTAACAAGTGGTAATGTATGAGTAGTTACAGAAACAAAACCATCTAGCTCATTTGTAGGTAATCCACTAGTTAAACTTTCGTTTAATAAATTAACAACTAATACAGTGATAATCGTATAAATAAGTGCATGAATAAACTGTGTGAATATATTTGATATAAGTTCTCCAAGCCAACCAGATACTGCTCTTGATCTTCCATCCTTAATAATTCCAATTGCTTGGAAAATACACATAATAGGGAAAATCGCTATGAAGAAACTTATCATAAAATAACGTTTATAGTATATATATATAAATGTGAGTAGTTGTCCAATTAAGATGTACCAAATGATTGTGTAACTTAATAAAAATGTTGCACCTGCATATGCTCTAACAATACGCATTAAGTCAAAGTTTGCTGCATAATCATTAACTTTTTTCATGTAATAGCCATTTGCAGAGTCAGTACCAAATCCTCTTAAGCCTGTATATTTTGATACATATTCTGGGCTTCTATATTCTATATCTTCAACACTCCATTCAGAACCATCTGTAAATGAAGAGCCTACTTTGTAATCACTAACTGCTGAAGCTTGGCATATTTCTTGAACTAGAGTTTCGTTTATTTTAAATAATAACCATATACCATATGGCATTAATAATAAATAAATTACTCCTTTCATCCATTCAACAAATAAACTCTTCGCTTCTTGAATCCCTTTTGCAGTTGAATTTAATAGTACCCTAATACCTATTCCTAAAACTGCAATTACATAAATTGATATTGCAATTCTTCTAAAGAATGTGTACCAAGTTGAAATAGCTTCTTTAATTTCTATGTGTGCTAATCCTGCATTATTTCCATCATAAAAATTCGGATTAACTGTTTCAACTTTGTTAAAAATTAGATTTGAAATTGTTACGTCAGAACCAACAATATCATTTAATAGTTTTACGAAATAATCTCCCAAACTAAGTAGTAATCTAACAACTGCTTTTTGAAATGCACCTGCAACAGGTTTTTCTTCTTTTGATTGTGAATATCTATAATTTGGTCCTGAAGCTTCTCCATCTTCTCCTTGCGATGTCGGAGATACACTTGGTTTGTATTCTTCTTGCATAGGCTCCATATGACCTTCATATCCACCATTGTTAACTTTGGTACGTGCTGCCGAATCGAAATCAGATTGCTTATAATCTAGTTTGTTATCTGAAGGATAGTAGTTGATTATTGCAGTATTAACATCATTAGGATCATTTGTAGGTGCTGTTATTCGATATTGTTGCCCTTCAAGCAAAATAACTTTACAAGAAGTGTCATCCGTAGAATCAATTGGTGAATATAGTTGATAATATGTTTCACCAGTTGTAGGATCTTTCGTTTGATAACAAGCAAGCCTTAAATCTCCACCACCTGGGCCATCTTCTTTTATGTACCATTCTGGAGAACTTTTTTGATTACTATCAAGCATTTTTATTTCATATACACCTGTTTGAGTACATGTGAAAACCCAACCATCGTTACCAGTTGTTTTAGCTGTACCTCCAGTTGGTCCTATAGAATTAGGATTATCTGCATAACAAGTCAAATTAAAGCTAAAAAAAGATAGCATTATTAAAATAAAAACAAAACCCAATTTCAATTTTGCTCTATTCATCGTAACACCACCTTCTTCTATGCTTTTTATTCTATAATCATTTATAGGGCGACCAATGGCCGCCTCTATAAACACATTTTTTCAATATTAATTTTACCACAAAATCGCCCAAAAATCTAGTCTTTTAGCCGATTCCTCTAAGTGCAGCAAGCTTATTTACGTTTGTTTCAATAAAGCTAAACTCTTTCTCTGTAGGTCTTATCTCCAAAATAGCAGTTTCACTGCCTACTTTAAATAATCCCTCACCCCTTGTACAAGTAAGAAGATAGTTCTTCTCACCATCAGATAATTTGAATACTTCTTGCAAGTAGTCAATTTCAGATTTATCTTGTGCTAAGAATAGCTTAGTATCCGCAGATTGTAATACAACTTGTGCAGCTTTATTTTCATAGAAGTCTTGGAACTTCTGTGAAATAACGGCTAGTGAAACGTTTCTCTTTCTAGCACGTCTAGCCATTGTACTTAAGAAGTCAACAGCTTCTGGGTATGGAAGAAGCATCCATGCCTCATCAACTAGCACTCTCTTTTGTCTAGCTTTCTTTCTATCTTCTGAATTCTTTTTAACGTATTTTTCCCAAACCCATGAAAGAAGAATTTGTTGTGCAAGAGGTCTTGCAAAACGCTCTTCAAGTTGTGAAATATCTAGGTTAATAAATGGACAAGAGTCTAATAAATCGAATGTAGATTGGCCATCAAAGTAAGCCATCTGTCCATCATATTCTCTTGTATATTGTCTCATAACCTTTGTTAAATAACTAAAGTGGAACTGATAGTCTATATTTTCGTTCATTGATGCTTTTTGAAGAATTCTATTGTACCAAGAACCTACTGTAGGCATCTCTTTCTTTACTCTTGAAAGGTTTGAGCCAAGTCCTACTTCATCATCGTCATATAAGCTGTTTGGATTGTTGTTAATACCTAATGCTTGGTATTCTTCAGCAACAGCTTCAGCTATAATTTGCTTTGTAATTTCGTTTACATCTTCTGATCTTGTTGAACCTCTAGCCATTGTAAGAAGTGCGTTTGTAACGTCTTCAACCTTATTTTCAATGTTTAAAACTGTTCTATCTTTACCTGTGATTTCATCTCTTACAATCTCAGTTTCAACGTCAAACAAGTTAATAATTGTTTTAGAACTTGGAGAAATAACAACATTAATTCCACCAAGCGAGTCAGCAACGACACCATACTCTCCTTCAGCATCTAGAGCCAAACTTTCAATTCCCATAAGAACTGAACTACGAGAAGAAATTGTCTTAATTGTAACTGACTTACCAGCACCAGACTTACCAAATACAACCATGTTGTAGTTTGTAAGTGATCCATGGAAATTATTAAATAGTATTGGAAGACCTGTTTGTTTATCAAAACCTATAGGAATTCCTGTTGGATGTCCAACTTCTGAAGATACGAATGGGAATACTGTAGCCATTGAACTTCTATCAAATATATGTTTTTGAGCTGTCATGTAATTTCTGTTAAATGGAAGATTTGATTTAAATGCTTCCTCTTGTTTTGCCCAAGCTGTTTTTAAATTGATAAGTCCTTTTGCCATTTCCATTGTAAGAAGTTCTGATTGTTTATCTAAGTGGTCTAAAGTGTCAGAGAATAATGTACATACAACTGAAGATTCAAATAATTTGTTGAATCCAGCTGCAATTTCGTCTCTTATACGCTCAACTTCAAGCTTCATATCTGTCATTTCGGCTTCTCTGTTGATATCACCACGTTTTTGCGCAAATAATCTTTCTGATTCTAGAGATACTATTGTCTTATTTAAGTCAGCTTGTGAATCAGCTTCTGGTATTGGAGCTATAAATACAGATGTATTAATATCTCCAAAATCATACATGTTTCTTAAAAATGATGGGAACGTCGCCATTCTAGGTACTGCAGAAACATAGTGACATCTTGCAAATCTAGAAATTGTACTAGAATAAATTCTTAAACAGTTAATATCTGATGCATCTATTCCAGAAGGAGCAATTAAATCTTTTATATCTACTTGTTTTGTCAGCATTTTGCTTTTCTTTGCATTTTCTATTTCTACTGCATCTAAACTACTATCAAAATTATCGATTGGCATTTTTTACTCCTCCCTTTCTTAATACATTGTATTTATTAGGTCGTCTGGATTAATAGGTCCTGACGTACCATCATAAATAGGAATTGTATTATCATCATTTTGTGCTTCAGCTGCAGCACCTGCAGCAGCATCTTGAAGTTCCTGTTCAGAAACAAGTGGTTGATGCATACCTGCATTTAGGTCTTCCAATGCTTTATCAACAACTTCTGGGTCGAAGTTTTCTTGGTTATCTAGTATTATCTGCATTGCCTCACGTTTTGTATCATCTTCAAATTGTTCTTCTTCTGTAAGTCCAGATATATCCACAAATGAAGAATTTCTAATACTATCAATTGCAGATCTTAATGCATTTTGTGCTTCATTTAATGCATCTTCTTTTAACTTAGCATCAAGTGCAGCCTTTTTCTTTTCAATAACAGAAGTAGCTGTAGAATATAGTCTATAAATACCATTTCTCATAGCTTCTCTAATTGAATATACTGCAGCATCATCTTTGTTATAAGCAACAAATAGAAGTTCTGCCAAATCTTCAGAACGAAGAATTTCTGTTTCAATACCGCAAGCTGAAATAGCTCCTTGAAGTGTTTTACATCTTGTATATAATTCTGAATAAGCAACATCTTTTGCTTCTTCATCACTAAAATTATTTGTAAGACCCATCTCTAAAGTTTCATAAGAAACTACCATATAATATTTTCTTTGAAGGATGTTTCTATTTGAACTCATCTTTTCTATATAATTAACTATGTCATTACCATAGTCTAGAAGGTTTCTTCTCTTTTTAACTTCGTAGTCTAATTGTTGTCTTTGAGAAGTAGATAAGTTTTGATTAACTTGTTTTGCACGTTGAACACTTTCGATATATTTATCACTTTCATTTTTTAAGTTTTCAAGACGAGCTTTATACTCGCTAATACCAGCCGATAAATCTAGTGTACGTGATTGAACATATAGTTGAATTGGAAATTTAAGCGTATTTAGGAAACTAGCAAATCCTTCTTCAACCGCAAGCATTTCATTTTCAGACATAAGGTCATAGTTGATACCCATACATCTTAAAACCATGCAGAATCTTTGTCCTTTATCTTGAACAATCATGTCATCTTGAACAGAATCAAACTCCATAAAATCTCTAACCTTTTCAGTATGAGCATGAATCGTTTCTTCTCTTCTTCTTCTTTCTTCTTGAGCTTTATAGTCTGCCGTATCTTGAGCAGCTGTTCTTCCTCCTCTTCTTCTTTGGAAGTAAATAACTGCTAAAGCACCTACTGCAAAACCTAGTATCAAGAACAACACCATTAGCAACGTGCTTAAGTTGTCTTCAAATAACATTTTGAAACTCCCCCTTTTTCATTTGTCTTGCAAAAATCTTTTGTATTACTCTGTTGTATTTTGAGCTTTTTTACCATCTTGCTTATTTAAAATTAATTTTTCAAGTTTTGTTTCTTTGTGTTCTTCAAAAACATCATCTTCAGATACTTGAAGAACATATTTCTTTTTATTTGCATTAAACTTAAAAAATGAGATTATAACGTCTCTTATATAAAGGCCTCCAACTTTTTTGAACAAAGGAGTTCCGGCATTATCTGGAATCTTAACTTGTCCTATGCAAAAACCAATTAAACCAAAAAATATTAAGAATCCCGCTCCAACAAAAGGATCTCCTAAAAGGTTAACGCCAATAAACCAAAATGGCGCACCTATCATTAGTCCAATTATAGTACCAATTAAACCTTGGAATGAGAAAAATATAAATAGTCTATCTTGTCCTTTAACATTTGCTCTAGGGATAAGATGTGTTCCCATTATAAGCACCTCCATTAAAGCGCAATACGCCCCTTGATAAAATAACTACTCTAAATTATATCAAAACTAATTATTTTTTGACATAAAAAAATCGCCTTTCGGCGATTCTTAATATTATTGTAATCTTTGTAATAATTACATACCACTTGCTTCTCCACCAAGTACATTAACCCATAACCACTCAGCAAGAGATGTAGCAAATATGATTAATAGTGCACCTATTACCATTGGAACAAGCATCTCTTTTGCTTTAGCTTTTTCACCAGCACCTGCAACTAAGAATTTAAAACCTGCCCACATAACCATTGCAATAGCTACGAAAATACCAACTGTTCTTACAGCACTTAAAACATTTTTAATAGCTGTAATAACTTCCGCTGGTAAAGCTATTCCGCCACCGCCAGCTAATACAACACTAGTTGCACCAGTAATAACAGCAGCATTTAGTGCACTTGTTAAAACTTTCATTTTGTTCATTTTCATAATGATTTCCCCCTTAAATTAATTATATATTATTTTTTTTTTATTTCAACCATAAATTAAATATCAAATGGACCTTTAGGTGCAGCAGGAGCCATAACCTCCATAAACCAGTTTCCTATAGATAACCAAAGCACACAAATAACTACACCAATCAACCATGGAACAAGTGAAGCCTTCGCATTGCTTTTCTTATTGGCTGGCATCATTAAAAACTGCATACCTATTTGAGCAAGCTTTAACATAGAAATAGCTAATGCAATTCCAGCCAAAGCATTTGCAACTGTCCTTAGTGTACCTTCAACAGTTCCATCTTCTCCTCCACCACCTTGTAATGCGGCATAAGCTTCAGATGCTTCCTGTTGTGCTGTGCTAGCAAAAGTAACACTCATGCTAAATATTAATACGATTGCCATAATAATAAATAATAGATTTTTCTTGATATTCATCATAAATTCACCGCCTTTCAAACACGCAAAACCTGCGCTTGAAAATTGACTCTAACAACTATATTATAATACAAAATGCAGTTTATGACAATAATTTTACTAAAAACAATTGACATACCACTTGTTCTTTTGTATAATAAAAAATGCATTGTTGAGGCGGAATAGCTCAGTTGGCTAGAGCACCCGGTTCATACCCGGTAGGTCGTAGGTTCAAATCCCACTTCCGCTACCAAACTTTAGAGCTAGATTTATTCTAGCTCTTTTATTTTTTTTTGTGTATATATGGTAGGCTTTTTTAACATTTTTGTAATAAATTTGTAGTATTTATTCAACATATTAGCGGGAATAGTTCAATGGCAGAATCCTGTGCTTCCGACCCAGTGATGGGGGTTCGATTCCCCTTTCCCGCTCCACTAAAGGTTGTATTTTTAAAAAATCGTGCTATAATATCACTAGTGTATTTACCTTTAGCTCAACTGGATAGAGTAGTCGTCTACGAACCGAACGGTTGGGGGTTCGAAGCCCT
>CAMUYU010000020.1 GCA_947164995.1 uncultured Clostridia bacterium | reverse complement strand
TTGGTTTTCTCTTACTCTCATTGTTTACTTTTCAATGTGCTTGTTGCTGCTTTTTCAAGACAGCTTTTGTATTATACTTTCTTATTAGAAAGATGTCAACATTATTTTAAAAATATTTTTAAATATTTTTAAAATAATAATCGATGCTCTGAAACGCACTATTTTCAAGCGTTTTTAAAGCAAAAAATAACACTTCAAAAAAACTTCTTTTGTTGTGTCGATTGATATTGTACCACTTTCAAACAGTTGTGTCAACAATTATTTTCTTATTTAATAATAATTTTTGCATAACAAAAAAATTTTTACATGTTCCTTAAAACACTATTCAATTTGCATGTTTGCAGACTTTCAATTTTAACAAAAAAGTGAGGGCTTCTTTGCTCTCACTTCTTGTTGTTTTTATTTATATATTAATCATCTTCATAATTAATTTTCTTTGTGCCAGTTTTTAAAAATAGAGGTACGTCTAAATCTCTTTCTCCACTCATAACTTGTTTGCGGAAGTTATCTACTTTTCTACCGCTTCCACCAAGTATTCTATTTAACTCAGGATTTGGAATTCTATCTTTATCAAATCCTGTAGCAATAACAGTTACAGACATCTCATCTCCCATATCTTCATCAATAACTGCTCCGAAGATAATTGTAGCATCTGGATCTACAGCTTTTTGTACTAATTCAGCAGCTGCATTAATTTCTAAAATTCCTAAATCATTACCACCTGTTACACTAATTAAAACTCCTCTTGCACCTTCAATTGAAGATTCTAGTAGTGGGCTATTGATTGCAGCTTTTGCAGCTTCTTCTGCTCTGTTTTCACCAGAAGCTCTACCAATACCCATATGTGCCATTCCTGTGTCTGACATAATTGTTTTAACATCAGCAAAGTCAAGATTAACAAGAGCTGGAACTGTGATTAAGTCTGAAATTCCTTGAACACCTTGTCTTAATACTTCATCAGATTTTTCAAATGCTTCAATCATTGATGTGTTCTTTGCTGCAGTAAGTAGAAGTCTATCGTTTGGAATTGCAACTAATGAATCAACTTTATCTTTTAATTCTGCAATTCCTCTTTCTGCACTTTGCATTCTCTTCTTTCCTTCAAAACCAAATGGCTTTGTAACAACAGCTACTGTAAGAATATCTAATTCTTTAGAAATTTCCGCAACTACTGGCGCAGCACCTGTACCTGTACCGCCGCCCATTCCGGCAGTTATAAATATCATGTCAGCACCTTTAAGTGCATTTGCAATATTTTCTCTTGATTCGTTTGCTGCTTGTTGGCCAATTTGAGGGTCACTTCCAGCACCAAGTCCTCTTGTAATTTTTTCTCCTATTTGAATTTTAGTTTCTGCTTTTGATAATCCCAAAGCTTGTCTATCTGTATTAATTGCAATAAAATCAACATTTTTAATGCCTATCTCAACCATACGATTTACGGCATTATTACCAGCGCCTCCAACACCAACTACTTTAATCTTAGCCATTCCATCATACATTGGCTCTTCTTTTAAATCTTTAGATTTTAAATCTTCGTACACCCTATTACCCTCCTACTTCTTATTTTTATTAAAAGCTCCAGAAAATGCTTTCTTTATATTTTTGATAGTTGAATCAATAATTGATTGTTCATCATCTTCTCTAATTCTACTACCAATATTTTTTACATACTTAATATTAGAAATATATTTAACTATTCCATAGCTTTTAATACATACTGGTTTAATAAGATTGGCCGTCTTAGCACTTCCAAATCTAACTTGCATGTTAAGTATTTCTTCTGCAGTTTTTTCCACCTTGTTAATATTATTAAATCCTGTACCAGTAATTACACATGTATTAATCTCTTTTATTAGATTATTATTTTTTAAGCTCTTATAAATAATTGAAAAGATCTCATTAATTCTAATTTCCATTACTTCAACAAGCTCTGAACATTTAACAGAATTATTTCTCGCATCTTCTCCATAATAAGTACTTAGTTTAATACTATAATCATGTTCTATAAATCTTCTATCTGAAAGTCCATATTGCTTTTTAAGTTTTTGTGCTTCTTCAGTTGATATTTCAAGAACAGTAGCTATATCGTTTGTAATAGTATCACCGCCAATTGGCAAAGAATCTGTATAAACAATTCCTTTATTTTTAAATACTGAAATGTCTATGCAACCTTCACCAACGTCCAAAAGCAATGTACCATCATTTAATTCATCTTCATCAAGTATTATATGACTCAATGCAAAACCATTCACAACAATTCCATCAATTTTTAAACCAGCTTTTTGCATTGCAATACTAATTGTCTTAACAATTTCTTTTGGAGCAACTAGAAGTTCTAAATCAGCTGAAAGATTTTTTGTAAAAATACCTATAGGATCATCTGTTACTTTTGTATCTGTAATAAACTTAATTGGTATAACATCTATAAGCTTATAATCTTCTGGAAGCTCTCCGTCTTGCAGCTCCCTTTATAAGATTATCAATATCTTCTTGACTAACTCCTGCATATTTGTCTTCTAACTCTATACCGTAATTTGTGCTATAAACATCAACGTATTTACCAAGAATATTTACGTAAGCTGATTCAATTATAAAATCGTGCTGACTTTCTATTTCGCTTACAACAAATCTTATCGCTCTTGCAATAGCATCAACACTTTCGTACTTGCCTTTTTTAAAACCATCACATTCAAAGCTTGTAGAATTAAGAATTTCTACTGTATTGAATTTGTTAATTTGTCCTAAACAACAACATACTCTCGAGGTACCGATATCTATACCAACAATTAAGTCCCCGATTGCCACCTAAAATAGCACCTCCTCGCCTCAATTTCCTGCTAGGAAACTCTATTTTCCCTGTAGTAAAAGAATAGTATACTTATTTTTAAAAGTCAATAAAATATTACAATTTTATTACAATATAATTACGTAAAAATTACACTGCCTTTTTTACAACAAAGACAGTGTATTTTTTAATTATTTTTGTTCATCTGTATTGACTTTTTGTTTACTTTCATATCTAGTTATCAATTCTCTTCTAATTGAAGAAAAGTTGTTAAATATTCTAGTAACAAAAACGAATATTGCTGCTAAGAAAATGTTAGCATCCAAATTATCTCCAAGCAATGTAAGAAGCATTGCAATAACAATGTTTACAAAGAACCCAGAAACAAAAATTTTTAAGTTGAAATTGTTTTTTACAATTGCATTTAGCGCTCCCATTATACTATCGAATGCTGCAACAATAGCAATAGCAGAATATCTAGCAAACTCATAAGGAATAATTGGTGCCCATAAACCAACTGCAATACCTGCTAATATAGCTAATAGAATAATTATCATTGTGCATCCTCCTCTTCTATAGGAGAAGCATATTTGTATTCAATAACTTTATCAAACTTTGGCACAATAACAGAATCAGATTTTTCAATCATAACATCAATGTCAGCTTGTGTTATTTGATCAACTATTCCTCCTCTTAATTTTAGTGAACTAGCAAGTGTATCTGGAGCACCTATTGCAGTAATTTTAAATGGTGCTGTAAGTCTAATTCCATTAATTTGGATTACTGGACCTACACATCTTATTTCGGTATTATTAGTCATTCTTTGACCATTAATAGAAATTGCTTCTGCACCTGCTGCTTTTAATTCATTTATAACAAGTAATATATCCGAATCATGAATTACATATACATTAGGGTCGTAAAAACCCGCATCAGCTGCAATTTGATTTATTGCTCTAGTATCATCTAAAGTAACTATAACACCAGAACCTTTAAGTTCAGTAAGCCCAGATAGAATTTCTAAGTCTTCTATTTCTCTATTTAAAAGTTTTAATGTTGCATCATTTGCAGATGCTGCATTTTTATAATCTGTAATCTTTGTTTCTAAATCAGACACTTTATACGTGATTGATTCATACATATCTTTCCATTCATTAATTTCATCTCTAAGTTCATTTTCATTTTTCAATCTTGTGATTTCAGATTTACTTTGACTAATTGTCCTAATCTGAACTGTGATTAAAACTGAAGTAACTAAACATATTAGAGAAAGAATAGGAATGTATGCGTTCTTCAAGAAAACCACCACCTACTACATTAATAATTATATATTACTATTTAAAACACTTTTATGATAATCATCTGCACTCATATTTAAAAAGCCTGAAAGATTTTGATTTTTAGATTTTTTTACAATCTCTTTTAAATATAGAAGTTTATCATCTGCTTGTTCTTTATTTAACGGACCATACAAAACTGTAATTTGTGCATCCTCTATAAACATTCTAATATCTTCTGCATTTTCATACCACATACTAGAAATCTTATATTCAAAATTAATATTAGATGCAACTTCCATTAAATATAGAATATTTTTATATTTTATTATGTCTGTTCCTGTTAATGTATCGCCAACTTTATATTCTTTGCTTACATTAAAACTAATTGCTAATAAGTTTTCAAATGCATTTTCATCTATAGAAATAATAACTCCATAAGTATCTAAAACAAAATTATTTTCATCAATTTTTAATACTGCTTTTGGAGTTCTTTCAACAAAACTAATATTTAAAGAATCAGGAAGTACTCTTCTAACCTTTGCGGAATAAATAAGAGGATTTGTTTCTATGTTCTTTTTTATCTTAGACATTTTTATTAATAAAATGTTTTCTCCAAAGTCTCCACTAATAATGCTTTTGATATCTCCCGAAGAAACATATACTCCGCTTTGAATAGATGCATTCTTTAATAGAAACAAATCTGAATTAGTTGCCCAAATTAATAAACACGCAACAACAACTACTGCAAAAATAAACAATCCAATTATCGTTCTCTTTATTGTTTCCTTTATATCTCTTGGTTCCTCTTCAGAAAACTCTGTTAGCTTTTGTAAGTCTTCTTCATCTTGTGTAGAAGCATCTTCGTCAAATTCTTCGTCATCTATTTTAGGCAATTCAAATGTAATAGACTGCGTTTTCATTTTGTTAGATTTATTCTTGGCCTCAGCCATTGCTTCACCCAAAAGACCTTTTGACTTATCATTTTCAAAATCATATACCACTTTTGTTTTTTGAACAACTGGCTCTTCTTTTTTCTTACCAAACATCTATTACATCACCACCGAAAATCATTTTATCACGTATCATCTAAATTTGCCACATTTTTTTAGTTGGTACTATGAATAAGAAATTTGTTTAACTTTTGTAACTTTATCTTTTACATATTTCTCTAGCTTGGTCATAAACTCATCTGGCTTAATAGACCTATTTGCAACCATTTCAAGTCCTTTTTCCCAAGAAGCTGTAAGTTCTGGATTTAGCATATCAGACATTGTAAATTTAACGACCTTAAAAACTAGTTCTCCTTTTTTAGTAGGAGTCAATATTTGAGTTTTGTTATTTATATCTATATATCCAATTCTATTTAATTTCTTAATAATCTCTGCTCTTGTTGCAGAAGTGCCTATTCCGCTTCCCTTAATTTGCTCTCTTAATTTTTCATCCTCAATCAACTTTCCGGCATTTTCCATAGCAAGAATAATTGAACCTGAAGAATATCTTGAAGGTGGTGAGGTTTCACCTTCCTTTGTTGTAAAATCAGAAACTTTAAGCTTTTGCCCTTTTTTAATCTTTTTAATTAAATCAGCATTTGAAGTGCTTTCTTCATCTTCACTTTCTTCTTGTTCTTTATTTTTCTTATCTTCTTTATATAAAACAAGGTATCCTAAATTTGTACATACTTTACTATTAGCATAAAAGCTTTCTTCTCCTATCTGTATTGTAAGAGCAAGCTTTGTATATTCAGCAGGTGGAAAGAATATGCTTAAAAATCTTTTACAAATAAGTATATATACTTTTTGATGTAACTCAGAAACCTTTGAATAGTTTTCTAATCCTTGTCCAGTTGGAATAATAGCATAGTGATCTGTTATCTTTGAATCATTTACATACTTTGTTTTTAAAAGGTTTGTACTATACTTGTTTTCTTTCATTAAATTAATTGCATTTACAACTTCTTCATTTTCCTTAAAACGAGCAAGTCCATTTAAATTCTTTGTAATCTCTTTTGCAACAGCTGTAGATATAACTCTAGCATCTGTTCTTGGATAAGTAACTAATTTCTTTTCATATAGTTCTTGGATTATCTCTAAAGTTTGGTCTGGAGAAATTTTAAACTTCTTACTACAATCATTTTGTATCTCCGCCAAATTATAAAGTAAGGGAGCATTTTCTTTTTGCGTCTTCTTAGAACTTTCTTTAACTACAGCATCTTCGTTTATATTCTTTAAGTAATCGATAAAATCTTTTGCGTCTTCTTCAATTTTAAAACCATTATCATTATATAAATTATTTTCATCTATTGCTTTTTGAAGTGGTGCTGGAAGAGGCTTTTCTCTGCCATCAGCAGTATACTTCCATTCGGCAGTTATACCTTCTTCAAAGACTGCTTGAATTTTATAAAATTTTGTTTTTTCAAAATTTCTAATTTCGTTTTCTCTTGAAACAATCATTCCTAAAACGCAAGTCATAACTCTACCAATAGAAATAGCAGTACGTTCTTCACCATTTAACTCTGCAACCTTTTTGCCATAAGAAAGCGTTAAAAGTCTAGAAAAATTAATACCAATAAGATAATCTTCTTTAGCTCTTAAATATGCAGAATCCGCAATTGCATCATACTCTGATAAATCTTTTGCTTCTTTAATTCCTCTTAAGATTTCTTCTTCAGTTTGAGAATCAATCCATACTCTTTTTTTATTTTTACCTTTAACTCCTATCATACTATCAACTAATCTATATATGTATTCTCCTTCTCTTCCCGAGTCGGTGCATACATAAATAGTATCAACATCATCACGAGTTAGAATTGTTTTAATTGTATCAAATTGATTTTGAACATTAGAGATAACTTCATATTTCCATTCTTGAGGAATAAACGGAAGTGTATCATATCGCCAAAGTTTAAGTTTTTCATCATATGCTTCTGGATAACTCATCGTTACCAAGTGTCCAACACACCATGTTACAATATAATCATCTGATTCTATATAACCATTTTTTCTTTGGCCATTTACTTTTAGAACTTTTGCAAATTCTTGTGCAACTGATGGCTTTTCTGCAATGATTACACTTTTTGGCAATATTTTCACCTCCTTTTTAGTTAGTTAGCTAACAATATTAAGATAATATTGAATAAATTTCATTTTTTATATTCTCAATTGGATTGCCTGTTCGAAGAGTTTTACTATTATGTGCCATTTTAGAAATCATTTCGTTATCATTTAAAATACTATTGATTCCTTCAATCAATAATTGACTAGTCAAACTTTTCTCTTCGATTATTATTCCTGCATTGGCATTTTTTAAAGTTTGTGCATTATAGAACTGATGATTTTCTGCCGCATACGGAAACGGAATAAGAATTGATGCAACTCCAACTTCCGCAATTTCTGTGCACGTTAAAGCTCCGCTTCTGCACACAACTAAATCCGAAGCTTTCATAACTTCTTCCATATTATATATAAACTTTTTAATTACAATTTTATTATCTTTATGTGATATATTAGTATCTATAGTTTTAACATCTTTGTCTTTTCCAGATTTTTTTGATGTATATGTTATTGAATTACTTTCGTCTGGCAACTTATAAAGCACTATCTCTTCCTCTTCTTCATTATTAATTAATTCATACTTAGAAGAGTCCTCACAAATAATTTGATTTGCAATTTCATCATAGTTTTTAGGACCCGTTGCGTATATAACATTATAATCTTCAAATTGTTTTTCTTTAATTATTTCTAAAATAACACTATTTATCTTCTTTGCACCTTGGCTTCCACCAAATATTAATAATAGTTTTCCTTCGATACCAATTTTAGATTTTGCTTCATTCTTAGTTAAACTATTTAAATTCATTTTGTTTGGATTTCCTGTAACAACAACATTTTTCTTTTTTAGTTTTTCTTTAGCTTCTTTAAATCCAACACAAACTTTATCTACATACGAACACATCAAATCTGTTGTCTTACCTGGTAATGCGTTACTTTCATGAATTATAGAGTGAACTTTTAATTTGTGAGCAGCAAACATAAGCGGTGCTGTGACATAGCCACCAGTACCTATGCACATATCTGGTTCATATTCTTCTATTATCTTCAAGCAATCTGTAACACCTTTATTTAAATTATTAATTGCTTTAATTTTATTTTTTATTCCAGCACTAAGTCCAGAAGCATGAATATATTTTAATTCAAATCCAGCTTTTGGAATCAAGTCTTTTTCCATTCCTTGTTCTGTACCTACAAAAACAATTTCATGCCCATCTTCTTTTAATGCTTTAGCTATGGCAATTCCAGGGGTAATGTGGCCACCTGTACCACCTGCAGCAATTAAAAACTTCATATTCTTTTCACCTCAATTATTTGATGAATTTCACTGAAATATTATACCATACTTCAAATAATTAACAAACGTATATATCCACTAAATTGCACAAAAAATCCCCAATACTATAATTAGTATTGGGGATTGATTGGGTTATATTACCAGCTCTTACTGAGCCGGGGTAAACCACAGGGCACCATAAAGGTTGACCCTGAAATAAGCCTCTGTGCGAAGACCGCTTTCATTCTTGAAATAGCGGTACCTCCACGGCTTGCTGCCGTCTTCGGGGAGCTTCAGGCTGACTGCCCGTTTCCACAGCTTATGAGTCAGGAAAAGCTTTCCTTCATCATAAACCGCATAGGCGTCACCGAACCGGAACCAGTCCTTCCTGGAGCCGAACTTCTCCTGGAACTCAGGAAGAGTGATCTGGTAAACATCAATACCGCAGCGCTCATCCATGTTGTGAATCATGGCCTGAGTCAGCTTTGTATTCATGTTTACGAAGCCCAGGGCTTCAAAGAACTTCTTGAGCTTCATGGGGATATACTCCTTGTTAAGAATGATACGCATCACATGGCCCTGGCCACGGTTCATATCGTCCTCAAGAAGGGCGGTGTACTTGGGTGTAACCCGCTTGGCAAGAGCCAAGATGTGGAAATCGCAGTCATCACTGTTGGTGATGTAGATGCGATTGGGCTTGAGCTCATCAGGCAGTTCATCGTAGAACGCACTGATCTCACCCAGGAAGGTCTCGAACTCTCCGGCTTTGCCGAAAACGATGGCCTTCATAGCACCCTGTTTGCCGTCCTCGGCAAGGGTCCGCTCAACCATCTTGAGCAGGCGCTCCTTGCGCTCCGAAAGATCTTCGGCCGGAACTTCCACAGCCTCCTTGCTGGTCTCCTCAACGATCATATCAGCAAAAGTTACCTTCCGTGCCATAATAGTAAAACCTCCTTAAAAATAAAAAATATTTAGAGAAACACGGACTTGGCATCAACTTCAGAATTATCCTCCTTTTAAGGTGAAGTTGATTAAAAAATTATTACCAACGATTATAATTATATTATGGTAAACTTATTTTGTCAACCTTTATTTGAATTTTTTTGCTTTTTCTTTTATAAAATAGTCTGCAAATACCAAAAAACGAGATTTCAAAAGAAATCTCGTTTTTGTTTTATTTTTTTCTAGACTTACCACTTGACCCCAATATTCTAATAAATAGATTGATAATATCTAGATAAAGCGCTACACAAGTATCTACTGCCGTATCCAACGACCGCCATTCTTGCTGTGCTTTTGCCCAGTCATAGCCAATATAAAGAGCAAAAATTCCTGCAACAAGCATATCCCAAATTCTCGGTGTAACAATTCCTATAAATATAAAGATAACTTCTGCAATGATAACACATAGAAGTGCTACAAATAATGTTCTTCCAAGAGAAAGAAAGAAGGCCGGATAAATGCAAGACAGCACCATCATAACGAATATTACACTTCCTGTTACAAGAATGGCATTGATAATAGCACCATTATCGTAATTTACAAGTAAAATACTTAGTAACACGCCAACAGGCACAACTACTAGATTATACCCAATGAAACTAATAAAAGCATTATCGCTTCTTTCGCTGATGTAAACACCAGAAAAAGCAAGTACAAAATATCCTATAATTACAATCCAAGGATTTAATTCTAAAAAATAACCTGCAAGATATTTACACATAAAATAGTTAATAACAAATCCATAAAGTAAAATTGCTCCTATAACAAGGTTATAAGCCCGACGAGAAAGTTCTCCATCATCATACACATAGCCAAAAGATTTATTATCCATTGTTATTTCCCCCTATATTATGTATTTTGGACTATGATTTGTTTATAATTACAACAAACAACTTATAAAACTATTAAACACCGCGATTATAACAGCAAACATGTATTAAGTCAACAAAAAAGCGAGGTTAAATCACCTCGCTTAGTTTTTTATTCTTCTTTCTTTTTGGTTGTTTTTCGTGTTGTTTTCTTTTTTGTAGTCTTCTTAGTAACCTTCTTTGGTTCAGCTTCTTCTTTAAGGTTAGCTGGTTTAATTACTCCGTTTTTATCAGGACCATTCCAAGCGATAAAATCACAAGTATCTGGATTGTGCTCACAAATGTAATATTTTTTACCTCTTTTACTCTTTTTAATGTGAATCTCTCCACCACATTTTGGACATGGAATGTCTAATTTCTTAACGATAGATTTTATATTTCTACATTCTGGAAAACCAGGGCAAGCTAAAAACTTACCATATCTTCCCAATTTATATACCATCATTCTACCGCATTTTTCACAAACGACATCTGATACTTCGTCTTTTATCTCAACCTTGCTAAGCTTGTCTTCTGCTTCTACTAGGTTTTTCTTAAATGGATCATAGAACTCTTTTAAAACTTTCTTCCATTTAATATTTCCTTCAGCAACTTCATCAAGTCTTTGCTCCATTTGAGCAGTAAACTCTTCATCAACAATATTTTTAAAGTATTCTGAAAGAAGAGTATTTACTATTCTACCAAGCTCTGTAGGTTTTAATTGTTTCTTTTCTCTTTCAACATATCTTCTATCTATAATAGTAGTAATAGTAGGTGCATAAGTACTTGGTCTTCCAATTCCTCTTTCTTCAAGAGCTTTAACAAGACTTGCTTCAGTATATCTAGCTGGTGGTTCAGTAAAATGTTGATCAGGTTTTAGTTCTTTTAAGTCTAGCTTTTGACCTTCTTTTAAATCAGGTAAAATAACATCTTTTTCTTCTAAAGCTTCATCATTACCTTCTACATATAAAGCCATAAAACCAGCAAATCTAATCTTTGAACCATTTGCTCTAAATTCACATTTGCCAGCTTCAATATCAACTGTCATTGTATCAAAAATTGCTTGAGACATTTGTGAAGCTAAAAGTCTATCATATATAAGCTTATATAATTTGTATTGGTCTGGTGTGCATTTTGCTTTTATATCATCTGGTGTTCTATCGATATATGAAGGTCTAATAGCTTCATGTGCATCTTGTGCATCTTTTGAAGTTCTATAATATCTATTTTCATAGTAAGCCTCGCCAAAACGACCACAAACTTGTTTTTTGATAGCGGCTCTCGCTTCTTCAGAAATTCTTGTAGAGTCTGTTCTCATATATGTAATGTATCCACTTTCATAAAGTGTTTGTGCAACAGACATAGTCTTTTTAATTGCAAATCCAAGCTTTCTAGAAGCTTCTTGTTGAAGTGTACTAGTAGTAAATGGAGGCGCTGGATTTCTCTTCTTCTCTCCATATTTGATTTCTTTTACAATATAATCTTTACCTTCAAGGTTTTGCATTATTTCATCCATCATTTCTTTTGAATGAATATCTGCTTTTTGATTATTATAATTAGTAAGTTTTGAAGAAAAGCTCTTTCTTCCATCTTTAAATAAAGCCTCTAAAGACCAGTACTCCTCTGGAACAAATTTTTCAATCTCTTCTTCTCTATCTACAATAATTTTAACGGCAACACTTTGCACTCTTCCTGCTGAAAGACCTCTTTTAACTTTCTTCCATAGAAGAGGACTAATTTGATATCCAACTATTCTATCAAGTTCTCTACGTGCTTGTTGCGCATCAATCAAATCCATATCTAATTGTCTAGGTTCTTTAATTGCTTTTGAAATCCCTGATTTAGTGATTTCGTTAAATGTTATTCTACAATTGTCTTTCTCATCAATTCCTAAAATATATGCTAAGTGCCAAGCAATCGCTTCTCCCTCACGGTCAGGGTCGGTTGCAAGATAAACTTTATCTACACTTTGTGCATCTTTTTTAAGTTTTCTAATTAACTCTGCTTTTCCTCTAATATTAATATATTGAGGTTCAAAATTATTATCTATATCTATTCCAAGCTTAGACTTTGGAAGATCTCTAATATGACCTTGAGATGCTTCAACTGTATAGTCTTTGCCTAATATCTTTTTTATTGTTGTTGCCTTTGCAGGCGACTCAACTATGAGTAAATATTTTGGCATTTTGGTCTCCTTTGAAATTTTTTCTACTACATACAAGTTTATACTATATCATTTATAACTAGTGATTGTAAAGAAAAACATTTTTACTGTTGAAATAATAAAGACTTGTAAATGCCCACAAGCAGCCTAAATTATAGGCTATTTATGGGCATCATCAAGTCTTAAAAATTACAATTATTTAATTTGTTTTATGATTTCTTCTCTTGAAATTCCAAGTTTTTGAAGTTCATCAATTTCTGTTTTTATTAATTCTATTTTCTCATCAATTTTTGACTTAGTAATGCTCTTAATATCTTCGCTTATGAAAGTTCCTTTAGTTGATATAGTGGTAATTGCCCCTCTTCTTTCTAATTCATCATAAGCTTTTTTTACAGTGTTCGGATTAATTGCAAGACTACTTGCAAGTTCTCTGACACTCTCTATTTTTTGATTTGGTTTATAAACTCCGAAGTATTATAAAACGTTCAACTTCATTTACAATTTGTTCATATATCGGAGTTCGACTCATATAATCAATATTAATCATATCTGCCTCCTCCTATATTTCATTAAGTTTAATTCCTGATTCGTTTGAAAGGCTCTCATTATAAATCTTTGCAAACAACTTATAAAAACCTTCTAAATCATTTGAATAGAATACACCCTCTACTCCTCGGCCAATACATTGAATTGCAAAAAATGGTTTTGAACTATCAAAGGAATCATCTTTATGCTCTTTCAAATAGTTTTTCATTTGGGTTAATGAAAAGCTTCTTAAGCCAGAATATATTATCTTTTCTGTACTATGATTATAATCATAATCCACAGACGGATCATCATAATATACTTTCTCAGGTGTAGCAAGAACTATTTCTTCTCCAAATCTTTCATACACAACTTCATTTAGATATTTTTCATAGCCTTCATATTCATAATCATCAGAAAATGTAATTTGTGGATTATTTACAATAATATATTTAGCAAAATCTACAGATTTTGACATATTCCAATATGTAGCATTTGATTTGTATGCATTTTTGTTTAACTCTTTAATTGCACAATTTCTTGTTTCTCTTAAGTTTTCATAAGAAAATTCTTGTTTTACAATTTTATGATTTTTGTAATCAACAAGTAAAAGTTCATAATCTTCAACTTGTGACTTAAGAATATTAATATAGTCTTTGTATGTAATACCATCTAGGTCTTTTTTCAAACTACTCTTAAGCTCTTTTTCAAATTCTTTTGATGCTTTAATACCTGTAAGCATTACCTTTCCATTATCATCATTAAAACTAAAAATATTATCTCCATATGCTTGAGCAAATGCATCTATCTTTAAAAGGTTTCTAATATTTATTTTGTGAATTCTACCATTAGTTGTTTTTGCAAACCCTTCTGCTGCACTGTCATAATAGAAATTTGAAGAGAAAGGTGAATAATCATTATTATTAAATGAAAGGACTTTCTCGATTAGTTCTTTATCATCAATTGTTAAGTTAAAAGTATTGATTCCTTTATAACTACATTTTACATTCTCTATTGTTAAGCTTTCAATTTCTGCAACTTTTATTTGATCCATACCTATAAAGCCAAGTCTTGGAACAACTATGTAATAAAATGCATACATAATAAAGCATGATGCAAAAAATGTTGCTATTGTAATTTTTAGTTTAACTTTTTTATTTGTAATCATATCAAATAAGTAATAATAAATCATAACAAAAGCAATGAAGAATAAGAAAAATGCATCCATGTTTTCGATTCCAACTAAAGAAGCAAAAGCAGCAAACGGACTTAGAGTAAGCATTTTTACTAATAAGTGAACCTTTTCGTTTTCAAAAGATTCTCCTGCAACTTCATACTTTTTGCGATTGAAAAGTTTTATTCCAATAATAAAATAAATAACACTTAATACAACCATTTTTATTATTGAAATAGAATCATATACCGGTCCGTTACCACTAAATATTTGTTCATCAAACAACATTGATGGCGCTGTAAAATGATATGTATTGTAATATGTAAATTGATATTCATTCTCATCATAACCATAAGAATTATAAATATTATTGTTAATTCTTGAGCATGCTATAGTAAATGGTACTAAAAATAAAATTAATAGTGTAGTAGCAATTGCTGCAAACTTATTTCCTGAAATACTAATTGCTAAATTACATACTATAAATACAAAAATGTATGCAATAGTAAAGAATAAAAACATATCCCAAATCATTGCACAAAAAATAATTAATTTAGTTGTAGTTGCAGAATATATTAATGTTAAAAGTGCAGTAACAAGTTGCATAATAACAATTAAGCAAATACCACCAATTGTATTAGTTGTAAATAATGATTTTCTAGAAACAGGCATCGAACCTATAAAATCACAACTTGTCTTTTTAAAGCAAAAACTAAACAATGTTAATGAAATTGCAATTGGAACTATATACATAAAAATAATATTAAAAACGCTAGCTTCTGCAAAATCTAAAACATATGCCTCTTCTCTATCATATGCAATAAGAGAAATAGCTGTAAATGCAGGAAGCAAAAGTAACATGAAAATAATACTAGCTTTTGATTTTTTTAAGTTTTGCAAAAAGAATTTAAAATTAAACAATTGAGTTAAATTCATAGCCTAACACCTCCATTTGATAAATGAATATTTCTTCTAAAGTAAGTGGCAAGAAGTCTAGAATTATTGGGTTTAATTCTTTCAATTCTTTTTCATATTTTTCTCTGTCGCCCTCTAGTATAATTGTAGCAACACTTCCAACCTTCTTAAAGCTTAGCACTTTATAGTTTGAAAATTCTTCTTTTGAAAATTCTTTTGGAAGTGAAATCTGAATTTTAAACATATTTGTTTTTAAAGTATCAATATCGCTTTCAAACAAAATTCCGCCTTTATATAAAAGGCCAACATTATCACAAATATCTTCTAATTCTCTTAAGTTATGAGAAGTCATTATAATAGTTGTTTCTTTCTTCTCCATTTGTTCTGCAATTATTTTCTTTAGATAATTTCTTACAACTGGGTCTACGCCATCAAAAGTTTCATCAAAAAACATATAATCAGCATTTGTACATATTGCACAAATTAAAGCTGATTGACGTTTCATTCCTTTTGAAAAATAATTCACTTTTTTATCAAGTGGAAGCTTTAAACTTTCAGCAAATTTAATTGCTCTATCGTACTCAAAATTGCTATAGATTTTTGAATAAAATTCTATAGTATCTTTTAATGTATAGTTTTTATAAAAGAATAAATCATCTGGAATAAAAACTAATTTTTGCATCATTTCTTCTTTATCTTGAAGTTCTTTTCCGTCTAGTTCTATTGTTCCACTATCTTCTTTAAATATACCCATTATTATTCTTAGAAGTGTAGATTTACCCGCTCCATTGGCACCTATAAGGCCATAAATTGAGCCAGTTTTAATGTTGCAATTAAGATTTTCTAAGACTTTGTTTTCGCCAAAAGACTTATTTAAGTTTGTAATCTTAATCATTTAGGTTACCCCTTTCTTTTTATGAAGCACACAGTGCTCCTTTACAAAAAAATATACTTGTACTATCTGTACTAGTACAAGTATATTTATATTTTCTATATTTGTCAACACGATTTTTATATTTCTTCAAACCCTCTTTTTTCATCTTCGTAAATCCACTCTTTTGAATCAAAAAGTTTCTTTGCAACTTCTTCACTAGATAGTTCTTCAAAAGAAAGACTCTTTGTTTTAATTCTATAAAAAGATGACGGCTTTCCTTCTTCTTTTTCTCTTATTAGAATCATTCTATCTATATGTCCATTTTCTTTTTCACCAGCAAAAACACTTTGAATATCTTTTCCAAACAATCCTTTTCGTTTCATAATAATAAAGAATTGTACCATTTCATTTCCAGAAATATTTTGCGATTTCATAAAATCTAAAAAAGCTTTTAATCTTTCTTTTGTATTATCTTCTTTAGAATTAGAAAGAACTTCTTCCTCACTAATATTAGAAGCTTTATTTTTTGAAACTGGTTCATTACCAATTGAAAGTGGATATACTTTTTCTAATGCCTTCTTTAAAACCCCTGCTCTATCTGAAATTATTTTAATACCAGATAAAGGAACATTTAGTTTTGCTTTTGTTAAATCATTTGTAACATCATTATCTGAAATAATATTAACCGCATCTAAAGTACATGACACTCTATCTGTATAAAAGCCCACATAAAAGTGTCCTTCATTAATGCCTTCTGTAATTAATCTTACTTCTATATCATCACAATTTTCATTAATAAGCTTTGCATAAATTCTAGAAAAATCAAAACAATTAATTTTAGAATCTAAAGTTAAACTTTCTAAATGTTCTTTTGAAAAAGCTGATTCATATTTTTCATCTTTAGTTATTCTTCTATAAAAATATCCTTCATCATAATTTAAAGATTTACAAAGATTACAATAAATATATAATGCTTTTTCTTCTGGAGAAAGTTTATCATCTATACCTTTTAATGCTACTTTACTAATAGAATCATCCAACTTCCATTCTGGCTCTTCACTAGGAGAAACGCTTTTATCTACCAAAGATTGAACCACATTATTACCAATTATTTTAAAGGTATATCTAGGATCTATGTATTTATCTAGATTAGCTTCATTATATATTTTTGTAATTCTAGCTTTAATACCAGCTTTATCTTCACACCAAAAGTCTTCGTAAAAAACTGTATTTTCAGATAGTTTTTCTTTTCTATATTCTCCAAACAAATAAACTAACGTTTTATATAAGAACTCATCTCTTGGAGCATTTAAAAAATCATTTAAAGCTTCATCTTTGCTAACAATATCTATTGCTTTCTTAGCTTCTTTTTCACAATGTGGGTTAATTTGAGTTGTTAATGCTAACAATTTATCAAGATTTCTACATTCAATAATCTTTTCAATTCTGCTTTTTGTTTCATAATCAAGTTCATTTTCTTTTGAAAATTTTACTAATGCATCTATAAACTTTTGCGCACCCATTGGCTTAGAACCAAAATAGTACCTTGAAGAAGCAGGATTATCTATTCCGCAAACAACAGGTCTTTCAGGGCATTCGCAATTATCTGTAGTATAATAAAAGCTAATTTTTTCTGCGCAAATTCTATCGTTATTTACTTTAGGAGAAAATATCTCAATAAACTTTTCAAATTCATCTTTACTAAAACTAAGAATAGTATTAATACCATCTTCTATTCGTCCATGAATTTGTTTTTCTGAAATTATATTCATAAATTCACTCCAAGATAAGATTATTTATTTAAACTTATATCATTGTTTTTTGCATAATTAGAAATTGCTAAAAAGTTTTCATCATAATTATATCTTCTTTGTCCAAATGTCATCCACATTTGCGACCATGATGCACCTTCTTCTAACATTTTTTCAACATCAGGATCGTGAAAATTTAGTTTATTCTTAACAGCTTTAACATCAACTGTATTTTCTTCATCATATAACTTGCATTGAATATCACATTCTAATTTATCTATATGGTAAGCAAAATCCGCTTCTTTAGTCTTTCTTTCATCAAACTCCATAATGATGCTTTTAATTTCTTCACCTTTTTCTAAAGGTGCTAAAATTTTTTCAACAGCTTCATGGCCTCTTTTTGCTTTTTCTTCTCTAGATATTTCAAATTGTGTTAAATCACCAATTATAGTTTCTTCTAATTCGTGGATTGCAAGCATATAGATTACTTTTTGAATATCTATATCATATTGAAATTCTGAATAGATTGCTAAAGCTAGCATTTGAACACCATATATATGTTCTGCAATGCTCTCTACTCTTTCTCTTTCAACATGCCAATTCATCCAACCGGTTCGAACGATGTCTTTTAGCTTGTTGCATAGTACATAAAAGTTTAATACATTTTTTATTTTTTGTTCTTGCATATATTGCTCCTTATAGAGCACACAGTGCTCCGCTACAATTTTATTTCTTTAACTATTTCTCCATTAATTGATTTTAATCTAATCGCTTCTTCATCAATAATTATATATCCTCTAAAATCGCTACCTCTTGGTCTTCCAACGGAGCCAGGATTGGCTAGAATTCTTCCACCACTTTCCAAAAGCATTGGAACATGGGTATGTCCTTGAATAAAGATATCTCCGCAATTTGGTGGCAAATAGGATGTATTATAACGATGCCCATGAGTAAAAGTAATCATCTTATCATTGATAAATAAAATATCATCATCAAAAATTTCATTTTCAATCTTTTCTTCAAAATCTGAAGAATCACAATTACCTCTTATTATTTCTACTTTATTGCCAAGCTCATTTAATACTTCTGCAATATAGTAGTTTTGGTCTTCGTTATAATATCCACCCGATGTATCACCAAGAATAATTAATTTATCTGCTTTTTCTTTTTCAAATATTTCTAAACACTTTTGTAACATTTCTGTGTTTCCATGAATATCCGAAATAAACATATACTTCATATTATTTTATCCCATCAATTATTTGATTATTGTATTTTACTAATATTGTACCTGGTTCATATTGTTCACCAGAATTTGTAACTCTTACTTTGTACTTAAGCGTAGATGTTGTAGCTGATGGATTCCACTTTGGATCATATGGGTTCCAAACAGTAATAGTTAATTTTTGACCATCTTGTTTTCTTAAATAGCCATTTAAATCTTTACCATATAGCATTTCAACAAATGTCATATTATTTGGAATTGCATCTTCAACTTTGAAACCATATTTTTGACCATCATCATAAAGCTTTTTGTTATCAATCTTAATTGATACTTCTAAAATGTCGCCTTCTTTATAGTTCTTGTTACTATATGTTTTTGAAATAATGTATTTACCTTTTTCAATACTTGCAAAATCAACTGGCTTATATTGTTCTATCATAAAGCTTAAGTTATCTGTCATTGCAACTAATTCTATATCATCTTTTCCAGCAATTAGCTTTCTTGTAAATCCTATATTCTTTACTTCAACCACTTCTTCTACACCGTTTATTTTAAGTGTTACTGAACCTTTCTTAAAGTTCTTAGAAAGCATATTTTGAATGTAATATAGTTTGATAAAGTTGTAATTTTCTGGAAGCATTTCTTCTTGCTTTGCAATGTATGAATTATAAAGTTCATCTACATCTGCTCTATTTAACTTAATAGCTAAAATTACCTTTAATTCAAATTCATTTTCATTATTATCTTTAATTTTAGCTTTTACTACATCATAAATTTCTTGTGCTTCATCAAAGCTTCCCATATCTGCAAAAGCAAGTGCTAAGTATAATGCATCTTCAACTTTGTATGAAGAAGTATTCTTCTCTAAATCATTTTTCTTTTCTCTCAATTCTTTCAAAGAACACATATCCATATTAACTTTTGCCCAAAGTCTAGCACACTCACCAAGTCTAACTTCAACTTTATCTAGTGCTTCTTCTGAAGCAACTCTTATTGCCTTTGTAGAAAGCATCTTTAGTGCAAGTCTTGCATCATCAGAAGAATTCTTCATTACTTTAAAGATATTCTTTTCTGCTTCGTATGAGCTCTTCTTAGAATACTCAAATTCATTTCCTTCATATAGATTATTTAGAATTCTTTGTGCTTCACTTGAAATAACTGCAACATCATTTCTATCACTGTTGTATAAGAAAGATAATTCGAATAATGTTGGAAGAATTTTGGCAACTTCTTCATTTAAGATGTAAATATATCCTTTGTTTGAAACTATGCCAATTTTATCTCCAATTTTTACTATTAAATCTTCTCTAACTGTTGCATCAAGTAAACTATCTACCACATCAATTTCATCAATTAAAATATCCTTGATACCATTACATGTGCCTGTAACTTTTAGTTTATATGTGCCTACTTTAGAAATAGGTTTTTGAACTTTGTAAGACAAAACATCTTGTGCTTTACTATTAACATTTCCTTTTTCTATAACATTATTGTTTTCATCTAAAATTTCAATATCAAATTTAACATCTTGACCTGCATATAGTTTAGAAAAACTCTTAATATTAAATGCAAAGTTTTCTCCTACTAAATATCTATCTTTGTGATTTATATTTACAAAGAAATCTTTGCTAACTTTTATCTTCTTTTCTTCAGCTACAGCTTTGTAATTATCTGCAATAGCTTGAACTTTGATAGTCCACTCTGTAATGTTGTCTGGAAGCTTAATTCTAACTTCAACTTCTCCATTTTCATCAGTTACTAAACTTTCAAAGAATGCTGTAATTCTTAAATCATCTCTCGTTAAAGACTCTTCGTCTCCACCGCCACCACCTACTGAATCATATTCAGCCTCTTCCATAACAGCAAAACTTTCATTTGCAGCCATCTTTGCACTTTGAGCTACAGCCATATCAGCTGTGTTATAAGCTCCTCTTGAATAGCCTTTTGTATTATTGCTTGAAGAATTAATAATATATGAATTAAATAATGAGCTTATAATATTTGTATCTACACTTCCATTTGCATCAATATAAGCTGTGTCTAATGCAGAAATATTGATTCCTGCTTTTACACCTTTACCTTGGTCTGTAACTTTAATCTTTATAACTGCTTCATCTTTTGGTTCATATGTTTCTTTATCAAATTTAACATCAACATTTAAAGAAAGTTCTTCATCGCACAATCTTATTTGTGCTGATGGTCTTATATAATAACTATCTATCATCATATAAGAAGAATAGAAAATTCTATTATTTGCTGTTGGAACATATGTCTTAATTGTATCGTAGCAAATTGTGTATGTTGAAACGTTTGCACCCATTTCTTTAGTAAATGTAAAGTGTGGTGCTTCGCCTTTATTTCTATAAATATTGTTACCATCTGCAGAAACTACTAATGTGTAGAAATCAAATTTTGAATAATCATTTAATCTTCTACCTTCTTCGTCTCTTAAGTAGAAATTGACTTCATCACCAACTTTTAGTTTGTCATTATTTTCATATACAAGAGTATATGTAAGCTCTGGTGTAATAATTGGATCTACATATTCAACTTCTTCATATTCTCTTTCATCATAAATTGTCTTATATGATGATGAATATATTTGTCCGTTATATGAAAGTGCAAGTTCTTTTCCTGTATCTGTAATTAGATATGCATAGAATCTATAATAACAGTTTTTATCTTTACTATAATTTTCTAACTCATAATTACCTTTTCCTTCACTCATCTTAATAGTGAAAGTTTTATCATATTTAGACTCTGCAACCTCATTGTACTCAACTATGTCTTCCATTTCTTTTGTATATTTATTGTATCTAGTACCTACAACACTTCTAACTGTCTTATAAGCTTTTGCAACAACTTTAATACTATCATTTGCAGGCACTTCATTATCTAAAGATAAATATTCTTTTAATGAAATATAGTATTTATTTTCATCAACAATAAATTTAACTTGGCCCTCTGCATAGTGCTTATATGGATATACTGTAAAGTATTCTCTTGCTTGCTCACCATCAATATATGAATTTAAAATAGTAACACCGACTGTTTCAGGCATTATATTAGTTTGAGCTTTTGAAAGCTTTAGCGGAACTTTAATAGTTGCCATTCCAAATTCATCAGTTGTAACTTTACCATCAACCTTTTTAGAATTTTCATCATAGTAAGAATAATTGCTTCCTGTCTTATATGAAAACTCTAAATCTTTAAGTGGTGTACCATCATAAGTTTCTGCAGTAATATTAATAACTGCTGTTTCACCATCTAAATATTTATTGCTTTCTGGCTTAATTGAAATATTGTATTGTTTTAATTCGTAATCTCTTACTTGTACTCCTCTTTGTGAAACAACATTTTCACCAATATATAGTTCAAGTGTAATATAGCTTTCTTTATCTACATTATCTAATGTGAATTCGCCTTCAAAAGTACCCGCTTCACTTAATTTAAGTGGAACTGTTGTAAGTACATCATCCCAATTAGAAGTTATTTTTAATGTAGCATTTTCAACTTTAACTTTTCTATTTTTTGCATATCCCCAGTAATAAATTGTTTCTCCAGGTTTATATGAATTTCTATCAACATATGCATAACCATTATTAAATCTAGAAAGTGATGTTAAATAATTTTCTCCAAGAAATTCACTAAACAATTGACTAGATAAATCAACTACTAAATCTACATTTCCTGTTTTAAACACTGCATAATTTACATCTTTATCTATGTTCTTAATAATATCTCTAAAGTTTTCAATGTATAATAATCCATCCCCATCCGTAGAGCCAAGTTTTTCGTTATTGATATAAACATCAACACTATTGTTTTGACCATTATTTCCTTTATAAAGCATCATAAAGTTATGATTTGAAAGTGTTGAAACAGTAGCTGAAGCTTCGTTAACTTGGAATAAACTGCTAGATAAATTTGAGTTAATATCTAAAATAGCTAGATAATAACCTTGTTCACTTATTGAAAGATTTAAATCTAGTGGGATTTCATCTGAATACCAGTATCTCTTTTCTGCCTTTGCAGAATTATATGCATTAGTAACTATATCCTTTAAGTCTTTTTCAAAAGTAACTTTGTAATTTTTTGTTTCATTGTATGCTTTTAATTTTTCAATATATGTAATATCATTTATTGCTTTAATGTATTCTTCTTTTGAACCTAAGTTAATAATTTTTAGCTTTGCATTTTTTATAGTAAGGGCTTTATTCATATTTAGACTTAAGTTTAAAGTTAAATCCATGTTTGTATTTGGCTTATATACATTTAAAATTGCCAAATTTGCAGAAATATCTTCCTCATTACTAATTTGGAATTTAAAAGAATAGTCTTCTTTTAATTCATTTCCATCAATATCTTTTAAACCTTTTTTAACAGTTATTTCATAAGTTTTTCCTGGTTCAAAATGTTTATTATGTTCAAAACGATAATTATATGAATATGAAGACTTCCACTCTCCACCTATAGAAGGAGAAATTGTAATATAATTATCTAATTTAACTCCTTTTGCAAGAGTGCTATTAAATCTAATTTCTGGAGCTCCAGTCTCAGTCAAAAAGCCATTATTTTCTGGATATGTATATTCTACTTTAAAAACTTTTTCTGTTTGAAAAGCCCATTTTTTTGTTCCAGAAGTAGTCTTTTCTTCAACATTATAAATTTGATCTTCTTCTAAGCCATTTACCACAGTAAGCTTATAGTATTTTTTATTTAATTCAACAACTTCTGTTTTCTTAGCAGGCTTAATAGAAAATGTATTTTCTACATATTCTTTTGTAACATCATTATCAAAAGTAATATCAAAGCTTGCAGAAGCAGGAATAACATTATTAACTTCTTCACTTGATGTAACATTAGCTTCAGCCAATTTGTCATAAACAATTTTTTCTTTCACAAAATATTCCCCCGCTTCATCGTAAAATTGGCTTTGAACAACTTCTGGTGTTTGTAACTCAACTTCTCCATTTTTATTTACAACAAAAAAAGTAGTACCTGCAATTACAATCGTAGCAATTATAGCTTTTAAAACGCTCATGTTTTTTCCCTCCATAATAAACACCTCATTTATACTAGAATTATTATATCATTTTAGACGAAAAAAGAAGAGAAAAGTTGCAAAAAATAATAAATGAAACTACTTTATTTTTGCCATTTTTTGACAATTATTAGAGAATTATTTTATTGAATTTTAGACTATTTAGTGCTAAAATGCATAAGTAATAAAAATTCGGGTGTCGCCAAGTGGTAAGGCATCAGACTCTGACTCTGACAGTACGTGGG
>CAMUYU010000019.1 GCA_947164995.1 uncultured Clostridia bacterium | reverse complement strand
AGATATAGAAGGCATTGCAGAACTTGGTGATGATGCTGTTGTTGGTGAAGACCCTATTAAATATTTAGGTCTAGATGATGAAGTTATAGATTTTGAACTTACAGCAAATAGAGGAGACCTATTATCTATTTTAGGTATGGCTTATGAAGTTGGGGCTTTATATGGTAATAAGGTAAAAGACATCGATTTATCTCATAATGATACAAAAGATGATTTTTCTAAACAATTTAATTTAGATATTCAAACAGAAAATTGTTCTTTATTCTATGCAAAGAAAGTTACAAATGTTGTAATAAAAGAAAGTCCAACATGGCTTAAAAATAGATTAATTGCATCTGGTATTAGACCAATAAACAATGTTGTAGATATTTCAAACTATATAATGTTAGAAGTTGGACAACCACTTCATTACTATGATGCAGATAGACTTGGAGACACATTAATAGTAAGAATGGCAAACGATGGTGAAAAACTTACAACTTTAGATAACCAAGAAAGAGAACTAACATCTGACGATATAGTAATTGCAGATAAGGAAAAAGCAATTGGTTTAGCAGGTGTTATGGGTGGTTTATCTACAGAAGTTGAAGAAGACTCAAAGAACATTGTAATTGAAGCTGCCATTTTCAACAACGTAAAAATTCGTTTAACTTCAAAGAAGATTTTACGTTCAGAAGCTTCAAATAGATTTGAAAAAGGATTAGATCCAAAACGTACATTAATGGCAATTGAAAGATCTTGTAACTTACTAGAAAAATATGCAGATGCAACTGTTGTAGGAGGAATGTGTGTATATAACAATAGTAAAGTTGAAGACACAGATATTGAAGTAACTTATAAAAAGATTAATGAAGTTTTAGGAATTGATATTCCAAAAGAAAAAGTTTTAGATATCTTAAAGAGACTTGACCTTGCTGTTAAAGAAAATGGAGATAAATTAACAGTTACAGTTCCTACTAGAAGACTAGATTTACAAATTAAAGAAGATATTATTCATGATATCGGAAGATATTATGGAATGGACAACATTCAAGGTAAGAAAATGATTCTTCCTGTAATTCCAGGACACTACGACAAATTTAAGAGAAATGCAAGAAATAAGATGGTATCATTAGGATTAAATGAAACTTTAAGTTATGCATTAATTCCAGAAGCAGAAGTTCAAAAATTCTCAACTGAAAAATTTGAAACAGTTAAAATTTTAGACCCTATGACAGAGGAGAGAAATGCCCTTAGAAACAGTTTAATTCCTTCACTAATGATGGTATATGACTACAACAAAAATAGGGGCATAAAAGACATTTCAATCTTTGAAATAGGAAAGAGCTTCCATAAGATTGATGGAACATATGGAGAGCATTTATCTCTATCTGCACTTATGACAGGTATTTATACAAAAGGATTGGAAAAATCTACAGTAGATTTTTATGTTATAAAAGGTGTAATGGAAAATCTACTAGATTATTTAGGCTTTGAAGGAAGATATACTTTAAAAGTTGAAGATATTCCTGAAGAACTTCATCCTGGTCAATCTGCAAGTGTGTATGTTGATGATCATAAAGTAGGATTTATTGGAAAAATTCACCCATTAGTAACAAAAGAAAACATATATGTAATGGAATTAAACTTAGAAAAACTAGCTTCATATACACATGATGTTGCAAAATATAAAGAGATTTCAAAATTCCCTGGAATTGAAAAAGATGTAGCCTTTGTAGTTGATGAAAGTGTTAAATCAGAAGCAATAGAAGCGGTTATTAAAAATTCTGGTGGAAAGATGTTAAAACATATTGAATTATTTGATGTTTATAAAGGTGAAAACTTAGAAAAAGGTAAGAAATCTTACGCATACAATTTGAAATTTGAAAATCCAGAAAGAACATTAAGTGATGAAGAAGTTACAGTTGTTTTTGAAAAAATAATGGAAAAAGTTTGCAGTGAAATTGGAGCAACAATTAGAAAATAAAATAGTAGCGACGAGCATTGCTCGCCACAAAACATATAACAAAGGAGAGAATTATGAAAAAGATACTAGTAATTATTTTAGGTATTGCGATTTTAGTTGGAGGATTTGTATATAAAAATTATAGTGAAAATTTGGCAAAGAGATGCACAATAGAGGCACCAGCAAAAGTTGTTGATATAGAAGAAGAGGAAGACTGGGATGATGGATCTGTTTCTTATGTTTATTATCCAGTAATAGAATATGAGGCAAATGGTACTACTGTTAATAAAAAACATAATAGTGGTTCAAATCCATCAAAGTATTCAATAGGTGATAGTATTAGTGTTATGTATAATCCCGAAAATGTACAAGAATATGTAATAGTTGGAGATAATAGTTCGCAATTTGTATGGATTCTTTTAGTTGTTATTGGTGGTGTTTTTACTCTTGTAGGAGTATTTGGAAAATTCTAATAAAAAAGCCCTTGAAAATTGATTTTCAGGGGCCTTTTTTATGTCTTTTTATCAAAATTATTGTTCAAATGGTATATATAATGATATAATTACTCCTGCAAAGTGAGGGTGATTAAATGTTGACTGATGTTGAAATTAACAAAAATGCAAAATTAAAAAATGTTGTAGATATTGCAAAAGAACTAGGAATTAATGAAGATGAACTAGAAGTATATGGTAAAAAGAAAGCAAAAATTTTACCATGTGTTTATGAAAGAAATAAAAACAAAAAAGATGGTAAATTGATTCTTGTTACTGCAATTAATCCTACTCCTTTGGGTGAAGGAAAAACCACTATCTCAATAGGTCTTGCAGATGCTTTTAGAAGATTAAATAAAAATGTTTGCCTTGCGCTTAGAGAACCTTCATTAGGACCAGTTTTTGGTATTAAAGGTGGAGCTACAGGTGGCGGCTATGCACAAGTTGCACCTATGGATGAAATTAATCTTCATTTTACAGGAGACATTCATGCAATGTCTTCTGCAAATAATTTAATTTCAGCTTGTATAGATAATCATATTTTCCAAGGTAATACATTAAATATTGATCCTAAAAAAGTTACTTGGAAAAGAGCAATGGATATGAACGACAGAGCTCTTAGAACAATTACTATGGATTATAGTTTTAAAGATAGAACATATATTAGAAATGATGGATTTGATATAACTGTTGCTTCTGAAATAATGGCAATTGTTTGTTTAGCAAAAAATATCAAAGATTTAGAAAATAGAGTTTCTAATATTATGTTTGGATATAATACTGATGGAAAACCTTTATATGTTAAAGACTTAAAGATTCAAGGCGCAGTTACTGCACTTTTGAAAGATGCAATTAAGCCTAACTTAGTTCAAACAATTGAAAATACACCAGCTATTATTCATGGAGGACCTTTTGCAAATATTGCACATGGTTGTAATAGTATAATTGCAACACGCACTGCTTTGAAGCTTGCAGATTATGTTGTTACAGAAGCAGGATTTGGTGCAGATTTGGGTGCCGAAAAATTTATGGATATTAAGTGTAGAATTGCAGACCTAAAGCCAGATAAGATAGTTATAGTAGCTACTTTAAAAGCAATGAAATACAATGGCGGAGTTGCAAAAGAAGATGTTAAAGAAGAAAATCTTGAAGCAATTGAAAAAGGATTTGTAAATTTAAAAGCTCATATTGAAAATGTTAAAAAATTTGGAGTTACTCCAATTGTCGCACTTAATAAATATGATTTTGATACTGATGCTGAGGTTGAACTTTTAAAGAAACTTTGTGAAGACATAGGTAGTAAACTAATTATTACTGAAGTATTTATGAAGGGTGGAGAAGGTGCATTAGACCTTGCAAAAGAAGTTATTGAACAAATAGATAATTCTACAGATAATTTTAAATTTATCTATGATGAGAAACAAACTATTAAAGATAAAATTTCTGCTATTAGTAAAAATATATATGGAGCAACAGATGTAGAATATTCAGAAGAAGCACTAGAAGCAATTAAAAAGATTGAAGAAATTGGAAGAGATAAACTTCCAGTTTGTATTGCCAAAACTCAATATTCTCTTTCTGATGACCCTAAACTTTTAGGAAGACCAGAAAACTTTAATATAAAAATTAGAGATGTAATTTTAAAGAATGGTGCAGGCTTTGTGGTTGCTATTGCGGGAAGTATTATGACTATGCCAGGCCTACCAAAAGTACCTGCTGCTGAAAGTATCTACGTTGATGATGACGGAGAAACAATTGTAGGATTATTCTAAAAATTAAAAACAAAACAAAGGGACGTCCTTGGACGTCCCCTTACTTTTCACTCTTCACTATTAACTATTCACTATCTCATATGTACATCCAATTGATTAAATGGTATTTCAATATTCTTCTCTTCGAAGATTCTCTTTATTTTTTCATGCATTCCAAAATATGCATTCCAATAATCTGCATTTTTAACCCACACACGAATAGTATAATCAATACTGCTTTCACCAAATTTAGTAATACCTGCAAAAATATCTTTGTCTTTAAGAACTTCTGGTGTGCTATCAATAACACTTTGTAGCGCTTCTTTTACGTTATCTACAGTTTCGTTATAAGAAGTACCAATAGTAATATCAACTCTTCTAAAAGGCTCTCTAGAATAATTAATAATATTTGAACTTACAATACTTGAATTTGGAACATATATATCTTTGCCATCAAATGTTTTTAATTTGCAAGAAGATAAACCTACTCTTAAAACAGTTCCGCTAACACCACCAGCTTCAATATAATCATCTATTTCAAAATGCTTTGTAAATAATAAGCTAAATCCAGCCATAACATTTCCAAGTGTATTTTGAATAGAAAGTGAAACAGCAACGCCGACGATACTAAATGCAGCAACTAAAGATGTTACATCTATTCCTAATTTACTACATATACTAAGAATTAGTAAGAAATATAGTATCAATCTTATTCCTGAAATAATAAAAGCATGAGCACTTTTTGGTAATCTAGATTTTTTAACTAATTTTTTAATTGGATTCATAACAAAGTGAATTACAATAAGTGCTACCAAAATAGCTACTAAAACTGGTAAATATTTTGAAGCAAGTAATTGAAATTTACTTAATTCTCCATCTGCATTTTTAAACATTTCTTGAAAAAATTCTTCCATATTGACCTCCTTGTATACAAGTTAAAGTTTATCATAATAGGCTATTTGTGTATACAAAAATCAAAGAAAATGTTACAATGTATGGCGATAGAGGTGAGAAAATGGCACTTTTAAGTCTTAGCAATGTGAGTAAATCATTTGCAGATAAGTTAATATTTGAAAATGTTTCCTTTAATATAGAAAATAATCATAGATTAGGTTTTGTAGGAATAAATGGCTCTGGAAAAACTACTCTTTTTAAAGTAATATGTGATGAATTGGATTATGATTCTGGTGAAATATTCAAAAATAAAGCATTAAAAATTGGATATGTAGAACAATTTACTTTAAAAGATAGTAGTCTTACAGTTTTTGAAGAGTTACTTACAATAAAACAATACTTGCTTGATTTAGAAAAAGATATAGAAGAAACTCAAAATCAAATTGAATTAAAGTCTCAAGAAGCAGCAATAAATGCATCTATTTCACAAATTAAAGGAAATGCTTCTTCAAATAATAGTAGAGAGCTAGAAGAATTAATCAATAAAAAGCATAATTTAGAATCTATGTATGAAAGTGGAGGAGGCTATACATATAAAAGTATTGCGCACTCTACACTTATAGGACTTGGCTTTGAAGAAAAAGAATTAGATTTAAAAATTCAAAATTTAAGCGGTGGCCAAAAAACAAAGCTTACACTTGCAAAACTATTGTTTTCTAATTCTAATTTATTGCTTCTTGATGAGCCTACAAATAATTTAGATATCAATGCAATTGAGTGGCTTGAAAACTTTTTAATGAATTACAAAGGAAGTTATATAGTAATTTCGCATGACAGATATTTTTTAGACAAAGTTACAACAGAAACTATAGAGTTAGAAAGCCATCATGTTACAGTATATTCTGGAAATTATTCTAAATATGTAATGCTAAAAGCAGAGAAGAATAAAACTTTAGAGAAAAAGTATGAACAAACTCAAAAAGAAATTAATCGTTTGGAAAAAGTAATTGATCAACAAAGAAGATGGAATCAAGAGCATAACTATGTAACTATTCGTTCAAAACAAAAATCTATAGATAGACTTGAAAATTCACTAGTTAAGCCAGATGAAGAAATGGAAAAAATGAAATTTCATTTTAAAGTAGTTGCAGGCGGTAATAGAGAAGTATTAGTAACTAAAGATTTAGCCAAGAGTTTTGAACACAAAAAGCTATTTGAAAATGTGAATATAAATGTTTTAAAACAAGAAAAAGTTTTTATTGTTGGACCAAATGGATGTGGAAAGACTACATTTTTAAATATAATATTGGGAAAAGAGCCAAAAACATCTGGTGAATTTTTAATTGGTAGCAATCAGAAGATTGCTTATTATAGTCAAACCGGAGATGAAATATCCAGCAATCAAACAATATTTGATTATATTGCAACACTACATCCAACAATGACAAATACAGAAATTAGAAGTGCCCTTGCAATCTTTTTGTTTAAAGGAGATAGTGTATTTAAAGAGATTAAAGATTTAAGTGGTGGAGAAAAAGCTAGAATTGCACTTCTAACTATAATGCTTTCAGAATCTAATTTCTTAATTCTAGATGAGCCTACTAACCACCTAGATATCTTATCTAGAGAAGCACTAGAAGATGCTTTATTAAACTATGAAGGCACAATGCTTATAGTATCACACGATAGATACTTTATTAACAAACTTGCGGATAAGATTTATAAAATAGAAAAAGATGGTAGTAAAGAATATAAAGGTAATTATGATTTTTATATTCAAAATGAAATGAATAGTCAAGTTGAGAAAAAAGAAGTAAAAGAAAAGAATGTTTCATATAAAGAAAAGAAAGAAAAAGAAGCACAAGAACGCAAAAAGCAAAATAGAATAAAAAAACTAGAAGAGGAAATTTCAAAAAATGAAGAAGAGATTTCTAGACTAGAAGAATTATCTTTATCGCCAGAAGTTGGAGCCGACTATGAAAAAGCAATGGAGATAACAAATTTAATTGCTGAATTAAAAGCAAAGAATGATGAAATGATGGCAGAGTGGAGTACACTTAATGAATAAATAAATACGACCTTGCAATTTTGCAAGGTCGTTTATTATTAATCATTATTAATATCTTTAAGAAGTTCTAACTGTGAAATAAGAAGAGCTTCCATTTTTGCTTTATATACATCAAATTGTTTTTGAGTTTCTTGAAGTTTTAATTGTTTCTCAATAACTCTTTGAGCTATTTCATCAACAGATTTTTTAGCATTAAGTTCAGCATCTCTTAAGATGTTATCTGCTTCAACTTTAGCATTAGCTTTTACAGTTTCTGCAGTACCTTGAGCAACAATTAGAGCATTTTGAAGAGTATCTTCAATTGCTTTATAATGCTGTATTCCTTGATTTAAAACAGCAATCTTATCTTTGTATTCGATATTCTCTTTATAAATTTTTTCATAGTCTTTTAAAAGCTCTGCCATAAAGTCTTGTACTTCTTGAGTACTATAGCCATTAACAGCTTGTTTTTTAAAAGTCTTGTTTTCAATATCTAGTGGAGTTATCATACTTCTTCCTCCTTAATAAGGTATAAATACCCTCAATTACTTAATCCAAGAAACACTATTAGCTTTTTCTTTAACTGTTTCTTTGATTACTTCGTTTGTGATTTCATAGTTATATGGTGCAATTAGGAATATAGAATTTGAAATTTTTTGAATGTTACCATCTAATGCATAAACAGCACCACTCATAAAGTCTATAATACGTCTTGCAACATCTTTGTTAACGTATTCTAAATTAACAATTATAGATTTCTTTTCTTTTAAGTGTTCACAAATTTCTGAAGCTTGATCATAGCTATTTGGTTGTGAAATAACAACCTTAACATTTTGTGCAGATGGAAGCATTGTAACGTTTTTCTTTCTACCAAATAGAGAAGTGGTAGCAGGAGCTTCTTCCATTTCTTCATCATCTACATAAACTTCCTCTTCTTCATCATAACCCTCATCTTGAGCTATTCCTAAAACTCCAAGCATTTTATCAACAAATCCAGCCATTATAAAAAACCTCCTCAAACTCTTTTTATGCTATAAAGGTGCTTGTTTTAGAAATTAGCACCAAAATCACACATTAAATCTACTAATATTTTATAATTTATGAGATTAAAGTCAACTTAAAACCGGCATGTAAATATTATTTAATAGTTTCGTAACAATATCGTAAAAGCACATATATCAACATCAAGCGCCATTTTAGTTGATTATTTGCCACATTTGGTAGAATTTTGTTGAAAATCGTGGTAAAATAGCTTGAAAGGTGATTATATGACACAAATTATTACAAAATCTTATGAAGAGACAAGAGAGCTTGGTAAAAAGCTAGCAAAAATTTTAACAAAGGGCGATGTAGTTGTACTAAATGGAGACTTAGGTGCAGGAAAGACCGCGTTAGTTACTGGATTTGCTAGTTTTTATGGCAAGGATAACGAAATTTCATCTCCAACATTTACAATTATCAATGAAACGGTTTTAAATGATGACTTATCTTTATTTCACTTTGACGTATATAGACTTGAAGATGAAGATGAGTTTTATGCAATAGGAGGAGAAGAATACTTCGATAAAGGCATCACTTTTATGGAGTGGGGCAATACTATAAAAAGCGCTCTTCCAAAAGAATATTTAGAAGTTAATATAGATAAAGATGATGAAGACGAAAACGTTCGTATTTTCAATCTTTTACCACACGGCAAACATTATGATGATATAGTTGAAAGGATATAGCTATGAAGATATTAGCGATTGGAACATCTGGAAAAAATTGTACAGTTGCAATTTTTGCAGATAAGAACTTGATTAAAGAAATTAATATAAATGATGGACTTACACACTCGCAAAATTTAATGCCTACGATAGACACTATTTTTAAAGAAACAGGACTTGAGCTTAGTGATATAGATTACTATGCTTGTTCAATTGGTCCTGGATCTTTTACTGGAATAAGAATTGGTATAGCAACTATTAAAGGAATTTGCTTAGGTTGTGATAAGCCTGTTGTTGCAGTTCCTAGTTTATTGGCACTTGCATATAACATTAAAGAACATTATGGTTATATCATTTCATGTATTGATGCAAAGAATGATAATGTTTATGCAGCTGTTTATGATAATTCAAAACTTGGACTTCCAATGCAAAGTGGGAATTATATTTCAGATAACATAGATGAACTTGTAGATAGAATGAAATCAATCGAAGAAAAGATTTGTGTTGTAGGTGATGGTGCAAAACTTCTTAAAGAGAAATTAATAGAAGAGGAAATGCTTGAAGATAGAATTAGCTTTTGCTTACCAGAAGACGAGTTAGAGTATGCCTCTTCAATAGCCAATGCAGCATACGACATGATTCAAGAAGGAAAGATAACAGATGGCATACATATTTCACCGCTTTATCTAAAAAAATCTCAAGCTGAAAGAGAATTGGAAGAAAAAGAAAAGGGAGAAAGCAATTGATATCAATTGAAAAAATGAAAAAAGAATACATAGATGATGTTTATGAAATTGATAAACTTTCAGTTCCAATTCCTTGGTCTAAATCATCTATAGAAGAAGAAATGAATAATATGCTTGCGTCTTTTTTAGTTGCTAAAGAAGATGAAAAAATAGTAGGCTTTGCAATGTGTTGGTTTATAATGGATGAATGCCACATAGGTAATATTGCAGTGCACCCAGATTATAGAAAAAAAGGAATTGCATCTAGACTTTTAGATGAACTTTTAAAAGGTTGCAAAGAACATGGCACAACTTATTTACTACTTGAAGTTAGAAGTTCAAATATAAACGCTCAAAATTTATATAAAAAATATGGTTTTAAAGAACTTGTAGTAAGAAAAAAGTATTATAAAAATCCAGATGGCACATATGAAGATGCGGTTATAATGGATAGAGATTTGTAAAAAGTTAATGAACTATAATTGTTACATTTACGTTAAAAGGTTGCACAAAGTGCAACCTTTTTGTTATGATTATTATGAGTTATTATGTAATAATTTCTATTTACAAAGGAGAAATAATTATTATGCCAAGGATAAAAGAATTAAACTATACACAGCTTAGAAAAGAGTGCGACCCAGCAACTTTTAAATTTAAAACTACAAAAGAAGTTCCACCATATAGTGGTATTTTAGGTCAATCTCGTGGAATTAAAGCATTTGAATTTGGAGTAAATGTAGATGTTAAAGGATATAACATATACATTGAAGGTTCTAATGGTATAGGAAAAACTATTTATGCTAAAAAATACCTTTCAGAGTTTTCAAAGACAAAACCTGTTCCAGATGATTGGTGCTATATTTACAATTTTGATAATCCAAATGAACCTATAGCACTTTCGCTTCCTGCAGGGCAAGGTAAGATTTTTTCTACAGAGATGGAAGAGTTTATAGTTAATCTTCAAAATGAAATTAGAGCAGCATTCAATAATCAAGATTTTGAAAAAGAAAAAGAAGCGGTTCAAAAAGACTTTGAAGAGAAAAAAATAAAATTAATTGAAAAATTAAACAAAGATGCAGCAAGACTTGGCTTTCAAATAAAAAATGCAGATACAATTTACTTTTTACCAATGATTAATGGAAAAGTATTATCTGAAAATGAATTCAATAGCTTAGATAAATCTGTAAAAGAACAATTTGAGAAAAACTCAGTTGAGATACAAAAAGAAACTATTGAAATCATGAAGAAAATAAAAGAGCTTGAAGCAAAGGCTGCTGAAAGACTTGGTTCTTGGCAAAATAATATAGCAATGTTTGCTATATCAATGAGAGTAAATGAACTAAAAGCAAAATATAAAAAGTCTCCAAGAGTTCAAGAGTTTTTGAAGAACATTCAAAATGATATTACACAAAACTTAATTACATTTGCTGAAGCATGTTTGCCAAGGCCAAATGGACCACAGCAAAATCCAATGATGCAAAAAGAAAAACCTTGGGACAAATATAAGGTAAATCTTGTTGTAGATAATTCTGAATTAGAAGGTGCTCCAGTTATTTCAGATTCTAATCCATCATTCTATAATTTGTTTGGTAAATTGGAATATGAAAACCAATTTGGTATGATGCGTACAGACCATATGCTTATTCAACCAGGTTTAATTCATAAGGCAAATGGTGGTTATTTAATTTTACAAATTAGAGATTTATTACAAAATCCGATTATTTGGGATTCATTCAAAAAAGTATTACGCACAAAGAAGATATATGTTGATACTTTAAAAGATTATCAATTAAATGCAGTTACTCTTGCTGGACTTAAACCAGAACCAATACCAGTAAAAATTAAAGTTATATTGGTAGGTAATGCTGCAGTATATCAACAAATGATGATGTGCGATGAAGATTTCAAAAAGTTATTTAAAGTTAAAGTTGAATTTGAAGATGATGCACCACGTAACGATACAAGCATGAATCTAATTGCTTCATACATTCATAGTTTTTGTGAATATGAAAAATTGCCACACTTTAATCCTGGTGCAGTTGCTAAAACAATAGAATATTGTTCAAGACAAGTAGATAATCAAAATAAAGTTTCTACACAGCTTTCAGATATTTGTGAAATATTGGCTGAAGCATGTACTTGGGCAAAAATGGATAATGCAAAAGTAGTTACAGCAGAGTATGTTAAAAAAGCTGTAAATCAAAGAATCGAAAGAGTTAATAGATATGACCAACAACTTGTTGAATTAATTCAAAACGGCACAATCATGATAGATACTGATGGTGAAAAAGTTGGACAAATCAATGGACTTTCTATTATGAAAATTGGAGATTTCTGTTTTGGAAAACCTGCTAAAATTACTGCTAATACTTACGTAGGAAATACAGGAATTGTAAATATTGAAAGAGAAGTTTCAATGTCTGGAACTTCACACTCAAAAGGTGTTATGATTTTATCTGCTTTCATTGGAGAAAAGTTTGCTCAAAAATCTCCACTTACACTTTCTGCATCACTTTGCTTTGAACAATTATATAGTGGAGTAGATGGAGATAGTGCTTCATCAACTGAACTTTATGCACTTTTATCTTCACTATCTGAATTACCAATAAAGCAAAACTTAGCAGTTACAGGATCTGTAAACCAAAAAGGAGAAATTCAACCAATTGGTGGAGTTACAGACAAGATAGAAGGTTTCTATCATATTTGTAAACTAAGAGGATTAACAGGAGATCAAGGAGTTATTATTCCTCATCAAAATATTAAAAACTTAAATCTTAACGATGAAGTAATTCAAGCAGTAAAAGATGGCAAGTTCCATATTTATCCTGTTAAGACAATAGATGAAGGAATTGAAATTCTTACAGGAGTTCCTGCTGGAAGATTAAATAAAGATGGTAAATACACTCAAGGAAGTGTAAATTACTTAGTAAATGAAAAATTAAAAGCATATTCAGAATGCGACAAATCTTAGAAAACCAAAGGATGGCGAAAGGCCATCCTTTTTTATGTCAATTTATAATTTTTGGTAACTAAGTTGTAATTTTGAGGTGGTATTTATATAATATTAGCTAGTGATATAAATGCAAAATTTTAGCAAGAGAAAGGATTACATTATGAAGAAAATAGTTGCAATAATAAATGTAATTATTGTTCTAGTGATAATTGGATTGAGTGCTGTGTTAATTTACCCTCAAATTAAACCAAAGCAAGAAATAGCCCAAAGTACCATGTCAATGTTGATAGCAATGAATACTGTTAGTTACAATTCAAAATTTGACGCTTATTTTGGAAACAACAAGACATATGCTGAAACGAGAGCATTAATCAGTGCAGTAAGAGCACATAATAATAATACAGAAGAAGTTGATTCTTGGGGACATATTAGAATTCTTAAGCAAACATCTATGTTCTTTTTTCAAAACAAAGAATTACAAGACACAAAAACAATAATTCCAACATATGAATATACAGAAAATAGCTTAAATCGTTCTGGCTTATATACAATAGGACTAATTTCAAAAAATAAATTGAGAGCTATTTGTGAAATCGGTATATATGAACAAGATAAATTTGATGAAGCTAGCGAATATTATTCAGAGTTAACTATAAGATTTGGAAAAAATAAAACATCACTTGATGTAAAAGCACTATTATATTTTATTCAAGAGCATAATAACAATTCGGAAAAGGTTAATAAATGGGGAACAATTTCTATAGTAAAACAATATAAGTCGTATTATGATATGAAAAATGAATTGGAAGAATTTGAGATTCGAGGGGCAACATGTGGCATTAAAGAAAAAAATCTTAAATATGGTGCGTATTATAGCATTTATCCAATGAGTATGAATACCAAAGGTATCTATAATAAAATAGGTGTCTATGAGCAAGAAAATTTATTAAACTTTATAGCTCAAGAAGAGGATAGAAGTTATATTCCAATTATTTATAATTGTATAATCATTTTAAGTGTAATTTTGATAATTGAGATAATTGTTTTAATTATAAAAAAGATAAAGAGGGAAGATGTAAAAGAGAATTAGAAGGAATCAAGAAAGGATAATTAAGGAAAGGGATTAGTTATGAAAAAATTAGTTTTATTATTCAGTATTATTTGTATTATATTTACATTAACTGCTTGTGGAGGAGAAAAAGTTCAAGAAGCAGTTTCGTCAGGCGAAATGACTTCAATTGAAAAAACTTCTGGCGAGAAAGTGTCAGGAGATGTAGTTGAAGCAACTTCAACTGAAGGAAATCCAATTGCAAGTGGTGAACAAATTCAAATAGAAGAAAGTGGGGAAGAAAAAGTGGAAGAAGTTCAAGAAAATACTACTACTCAAAATCCAGTTGTTACTATGACAATGAATGATGGAAAAGTAGTAAAAATAGAGTTATATCCTAATATAGCTCCAAACACAGTTAATAATTTTATTTCTTTGATTAATAAGAATTTCTATGATGGTGTTATTTTCCATAGAGTAATACCAGGTTTTATGGCTCAAGGCGGAGATCCAGATGGTAATGGTACAGGAGGTCCTGATTATTATATTAAAGGAGAATTCTCTTCAAATAACTTTAAAAATGATTTAAAGCATGACATAGGAGTTATATCTATGGCAAGAGCTACACCACCAGATTCTGCAGGTTCACAATTTTTTATTTGTACAGGTGAAAGAGCAGCAGCTTTAGATGGTGATTATGCTGCTTTTGGAAAAGTAATTGAAGGAATGGATAACGTTATGGATATAGTTAATTCACCTGTTGGCTTTTCAACAAATGATTTGGAAACAGCTATGACTAAAGCATACGCAGGAAAAGAATTAACATCTAACGAAATTGCTATAATTCAAGCCTACCAAGCAGGCGTTGCATTTGATAGACCTGTTAATCCACCAAAGATTAAAACTATGACTGTAGAGACTTTTGGAGTAACATATCCAGAACCAGAAAAAGTTGCAAAAAAATAGCAATTGTAATAAAAGATTAGGAGACTAACTATGTTTGCATATATTAAAGGAATTTTAGCAATTAAAAGTGTAGATTATGTTGTTATAGATGTTGGTGGAGTAGGATATAAAATTTTTGCTCCAACTTCAACTATTAATAAATTAGGAGAAATAGGCTCAGAGGCAATGGTTCATACTCATTATCACGTTAGAGAAGATAATATATCTTTGTATGGATTTGCTACTGCAGAAGAACTTAGAATGTTTGAATTATTAATAGGTGTAAGTGGTATAGGCGCAAAATCTGCTAACGCTATTTTAGCAAATATTTCACCTTCAAAATTTGCACTTTCCGTTATTACAAATGATGTAAAAGAACTTACAAAGCTTCCTGGCGTAGGGGCTAAGTCTGCACAAAGAATTATTTTAGAACTAAAAGATAAGCTAAAAACAGAAGAATCTATTTCAGATAGTGATATTTCCGAAGATAACTTTAGCGTTAAAGGGGATGCACTTTCAGAAGCTGTTTCTGCACTTCAAGTTTTGGGATATCCTCAAAGAGAGGCTACAAAAGCAGTTGCTTCAGTTAACACAGAAGGCTTATCTGTTGAAGATGTTATTAAAAAAGCATTATTGTATTTTGCAAAACAATAATTGCTAACGAAAGGAATTATAATGGTAGATAATAAAACACCTCTTGCTTATCGTATGGCTCCAGAAAGTTTAGATGAATACGTTGGTCAAGAAGATATAATTGGAAAAGATAAGATGCTTTATCGCTTGATAAAAGCAGATAGGCTTTCTTCAATTATTTTGTGGGGGCCACCAGGTTGTGGTAAAACCTCACTTGCAAGAGTTATCGCTAATACTACAAAGAATAAGTTTGAAAGATTAAATGCTGTAAATGCGGGTGTTGCAGATATTAAAAGAATTGTAGAAGATACAGAAAACCCTCTTATGAATCCTTCTGGTAAAGTTGTTTTGTTTATCGATGAAATTCATAGGTTTAATAAATTACAGCAAGATGCACTTCTTCCTTATGTTGAAAATGGCACAGTTATTTTAATTGGAGCTACAACTGAAAATCCATATTTTAGTGTTAATAAGGCTTTAATTTCTCGTTCTACTGTTTTTAAACTAAAAGAACTTACAATAGATGATGTTTTTAAAGTATTAAAAAATGCAATTAGTGATACTAGAAAAGGTCTTGGAAATATGGGCATTAAAGTTTCTGATGAAGTATTACATATGATTGCAGAACTTTCTTCTGGGGATGTAAGAGTAGCTTTAAATGCAATAGAAATAGCTGCACTTACAACAGAAATGAATGAAGATGGAGAAATAGTTGTTACTAAAGAAGTTGCTTTAGAATGTATTCAAAAGAAAAAGGTTGAATTTGATAAGTCTGGAGATTCTCACTACGATAATATTTCAGCTTTTATAAAATCTATGAGAGGTTCAGACCCTGATGCAGTTTTGTTTTATTTGGCACGAGCTTTATATGCAGGGGAAGACCCAATGTTTTTAGCAAGAAGAATTGCAATTTGTGCGTCTGAAGATGTTGGAATGGCAAATTCAAATGCGCTTGTTGTTGCTAATGCTGCACTTCAAGCAATTCACCAAATTGGAATGCCAGAGGCAAGAATTTTACTTGCTCATGCTGCAACGTATGTTGCAAGGTCACCAAAGTCTAATGCAGCATATCTTGGCTTGGAAAAAGCTATGGCTGATGTAGGTTCAAAAGATACGGGAACTATTCCAATGCATATTAGGAATGCTCCTGCTGAAGGTATGAAAGAAGAGGGATATTCAGTTGGATATAAATACCCTCATGATTTTCCAAATCATCAAGTTGAACAGCAGTATTTGCCAGACAAGATGCTAGGAACAAAATATTATGAAGCGGATGAAACTGAAGAAGAGATATAAAAAGAGTGGACAAATTGTCCACTCTTTTCTAATTCAATACTGATAATACAGGAGAACCAACAATAGTAATATAATCCATTGGATTATTCAAATATACAATATAAAAGTATTCAGATGAATAACTTTCATTTTGTTCATTTTTTTTATTGATTTCAACAGTTGTTGTTTTTGTCTGATTTTCAATTATACAAGGCTTAGAGGTTTCTTCCACAGGTTCTTTAAAAGCAATTTTACTTGAAGGAATTTTTTTGTAATACAACGTACTATTATCTTGATTATCTGGATCGGAGTAAAAGAAGACATAGTAATCGTTTGCGTTATCTGTACTCGTGACCAAATATAAGCAAGTACCATTTTTATTTGAAATAACATCATACGGAGTTTCAATAATTTCAGTATATGTGCTGGATTCTATAGTAACATCCTTATAGGCCGATACGAAAATAATGGAAAAAAATCCAACAAGTGCAAGATATATTATACTTGATAAGATAATAGCGATAGTACCATCATCTGATTCGCCAGATATAACAAAACCTATTCCCATTGAACAAAGAAGCATTAAATAAAAAGTAAAGGCCATAATAAAAATATTTTTAAGAGCATTTGCAGAAATGAACAAACTAAAGTGGTCAATAAAAAGGGCTGGCAAAAGAAGTGACATTAAAAATATTAAGAAAAGAGTCGTAAACAAAGATGAATTTTCACTATTTAGGCTAACTAGGAAAAGGATAAAAAAGAGTATTATAGGAATAATAGCACCTATTAAAATTTGAAACCCTATTGCCATAATTTGTCCTCCTTGTAATAGTAAAGAGTATAATAAAAATATTTAGAGTAGCAACATAATATCATATTTATGTAAATTTGTCAAAATTACATAATAAAAATTGACAATTTGTGGGTAAAGTAGTAAAATAGCACACAGAAAGCCAAATGGAAGACAAAGTAAAGCCAAGGTTTCTTTTAGGGAGAAGCACTCGAAACTGACTGAAAGGTGCTTTAAGTAAACGGGTTTGAAAGACTACCTTCTCAAGGCGCTGGCGAATTAAACCAGACGAGCTTCGCACGTTAAGCGATTTTAAATTAAGTTAAAATTAGGATGGAACCGTGTTTATAACACTCCTAAAAGTATTATTTTGATACTTTTAGGAGTTTTTTATTTTCTAAAAGTTATCATACAAACATATAAGGGGGATTTACAATGTTAAAAGTAAAATTAAAAGATGGTTCTTCTCTCGAGGTAGAAGAGGGAAAATCAATTTTAGAAGTTGCAAAGCAACTTTCAGAAGGACTTGCTAGAAATGCTACATGTGGAAGCGTTGATGGCGAAGTAAAAGACTTAAGATATGAATTAAATAAAGATTGTGAACTTGTTATTCATACTTTTGCAGAAGATGATTTAGAAGGAATGAAAGCATATTGGCATACAACATCACACATTATGGCACAAGCTGTTAAGAGATTATTTCCAAAAACAAAGCTTGCAATTGGTCCATCAATAGATGAAGGTTTCTACTATGATTTTGATCCAGTAGAACACTTTGGTGATGAAGACAAATTAAAAATTGAAGAAGAGATGAAGAATATTATTAAGGAAGATATCTCAATAGAAAGATTTACTCTTCCTAAAAAAGAAGCTATTGAATTGATGAAAGACGAGCCATATAAAGTTGAACTTATTAATGACCTTCCTGAAGGAGAAGAAATCAGCTTCTACAAACAAGGTGATTTTACAGACCTTTGTGCAGGCCCACACTTAATGAGTACAGGAAAAGTTAAAGCGGTTAAACTTGTATCTTCTTCAGGTGCTTACTGGAGAGGCTCAGAAAAGAATAAAATGCTTCAAAGAATTTATGCAATTTCTTTTCCAAAACAATCTCAAGTAGAAGAATATTTTGCAAAATTAGAAGATAGAAAACAAAGAGACCATAGAAAAATTGGTAAAGATTTAGAATTATTTATGACTCATGAATTAGTTGGAGCAGGACTTCCAATGTATCTTCCAAATGGTGCAACAGTTAGAAGACTTCTTGAAAGATATATTCAAGATAAGGAATTAAGAAGAGGATATTGGCACGTTTATACACCATCAATGGCAAATACAGAATTATATAAAGTATCTGGTCACTGGGATCACTATAAAGATAATATGTTCCCAGTTATGAAGATGGATGAAGAAGAATTTGTATTAAGACCAATGAACTGCCCACATCATATGCTTATTTATAGAAGCAAAATGCGTTCATATAGAGATTTACCAATAAGAATTGGTGAATTAGCTCATGACTTTAGATATGAAGCTTCTGGTGCTGTTTGTGGACTTTCAAGAGTTCGTCAAATGTGTCAAAATGATGCTCACTTATTTGTTCGTCCAGATCAAATTAAAGACGAATTTAAGAAAGTTGTTGAATTAATTCTTGAAGTTTATAAAGACTTTGGATTTGAAGATTATTCATTTAGACTTTCACTTCGTGATAAAGAAAACAAAGAAAAATATTTTGATGATGATGAAATGTGGAACAATGCTGAGAGTGAGTTAAGAGAAATCTTAACAGAACTTGGTGTAGATTTCTATGAAGCAAAGGGTGAAGCTGCTTTCTACGGACCAAAACTAGATGTTCAAATTAAATCAGTTTTAGGTCATGATGAAACAGTTTCAACAGTTCAACTAGACTTCTTACTTCCACAAAGATTTGAACTTGAATTTATTGGAGAAGATGGACAACCACATAGACCAGTTGTTATCCATAGAGCAATTTTAGGAACATCAGATAGATTCATGTCTTTCTTAATTGAAGAAACAAAAGGAGCATTTCCACTTTGGCTTTCTCCAACTCAAGTAGTTGTAATGCCTATTTCTGAAAGACAATTAGATTATGCAAGAGGAGTTGTTGAAAAATTAAGAGATGTTGGCATGAGAGTAGAACTTGATGATAGAAACGAAAAGATTGGATATAAGATTAGAGAAGCACAAGTTAATAAAACTCCTTATATGCTTGTAGTAGGAGATAAGGAAGTTGAAGCAAATGCTGTTGGTGTAAGACATAGAAAAGAAGGCGACTTGGGTGCAATGAAAGTTGATGAATTTATTGCAAAAGCATTAGAACAAATTAAGAGTTATTCATTAGATTAATAATAATTAAAAATCCAATATAGTAAATTACTATATTGGATTTTTTTATTTATTAAACTGGTCTTGCAAAGTGACCATTCGTATATTTTTCGCCTATAAGCTTTTCGCCACGCAAGCATGAATTAATGGCAATTTGTGCTTCTTCAAATGTTTCATCTAACAAATCTACTCTTAAATTATTTACAAATAATTCTTTTGTATCTACAGAATTAATTTTACTATTGAATATCTTTGATTGACAGTCTATATTATCTGGAATAACTCTAAAATCCATTCCAAGGCGGTCTTTTAAGAAGTAATTTTCATTTTTTATGCATGGTTTTGAGCATTCTTTATCTTTTGAAAATTTTCCTACTATAGCACCAATTGGACAGTACTCTGAAGTCATTACACAAACTTTACCATAAGCCATAACTTCAATATTGTTTGAAACAGAAGCTATATAATTTATTTGATTTTTAGTTAATTCGGGAGAAAGAATAATTTTAGTTAAACCAAAATTATTATATAGTTCAATTGCTTCGGTGTTAAAAGCATTCAATGTGTAATTTGCAATTAACTTTGTCTTTTTAGCAAATGATTTAACATATTCAAGTTGACCTATATTTGAAATAACAAATCCATCAACTATTTTGGCAATATTTTTAATATTATCTTTAATTATTTTTGCATAGTTTGCTTTTGTCACATTAGGAAATACAGCGTATTTTTTGCAATTAAGACTACTAATTAGCTCAGAGTTGTTTAATATATCTTTAAAATTAATATAAAAACTATCTACATTTTTAAGATTTAAATATTCTTCTTTAAAAATATTTAAATACAGAGCAATAGATTTTTTTGATGTGTCTTTTGGTATGTGATGAGCTTCTTTAATAGTTAATTTTAAAGAAGATTTTTCTTGCAAATATTTGTTAGTTTTGCTGATATAATATGCTGAATATTTGTCTAAAGCATTTCTTCTAAGTTCATTAATTTTAGAAACAGGTAAGAATAAATTGTCTTGGACAGAAATATCTAAATTTCCTATTTCAAATGGAGTAGAGCCTGTTTTTCTAAATTGTTCTTCAATTTTATCTTTTGAAATTGGAGCATTATTTGCTATTTCAGGAATAATATCTGATTTGTATATAAAATCTTCAACAGTAACCTTTACAGGTTCATTTTTTGAAATTGTTATTGTTGCATCTACCTTTTTATGGACTCTAAATCCTCTTGAATAACTTTCTTTTGCTTTTTGATTTAATACTTTGCTAGATGTTCTATATACTTTATTTCCGACTTCAATTTCTCCAAATATTCTTCCTATTTCATATCCGTTTTTTGTAGTATTAAGTTCAGATATTAGGCATGAAGGGCTTTCGTTTGAGCCATTCCATACTTCAATTCCATCGCCAATTTCTAAATCAATTTTTCCTTCATTGGTGGTTTTTATAATTCTTCTTCCATCGTATTCTAAGACTTTACCAACATATAATCCCCAATTTTTTGGTTTTTCATAGCACATCATAGATGAACCAGTTTTTCCTTTTAAATAAGCATTTGAAAAACCGCCTCGATTAAAGATTTGAGCTAAATCGTTTTTATCTTCGAGTGAAACTACAGAGGATAAGTTGTCAAGATATTTTCTGTAAAGAGAAACTACTGTTGCAACATATTCCGGAGATTTCATCCTTCCTTCAATTTTTAAACATGCAACATTAGGAAGTTCATTTAAAATCTCTAAAGTTGATAGGTCTTTTGGACTTAGTAAATATCCTTTTCCATGTAGTGAAACGGTATTATTTTTTTCTTCTTTTAATAGTTCATAAGGAAGTCTACAAGGCTGAGCACATTTTCCTCTGTTTCCTGAACGGTCGCCAATCATACTGCTTATTAAGCATTCGCCGGAGTAGCAAACACATTGTGCACCATGTGAAAAAATTTCAATTTCTACATCTGAGTAAGTACAAATATGTTTGATTTCTTTAATAGAAAGCTCTCTTGCTAAAACAACTCTCTTAAAACCAATTTCTTTTAGCTTTTTTACACCTTCTAGATTATGAGTTGAAAGTTGAGTAGAGGCATGTAACTCTAAATTAGGAATAGTATCATGAACTAATTTTGCAAATCCTAAATCTTGAACAATAATTGCATCTACACCAATTTTATATATATCATACGCAAATCTTAAGGCGCTATAGACTTCAGAATCATTTAAAAGAGTATTAATAGTTACATGGATTTTTACATCTCTCAAATGAGCATACTCTACGATTCTTTTTAACTCATCTATATTAAAATTTGAAGCACCTGCTCTTGCGTTAAATAGTTTACCGCCTAGATATACAGCATTAGCACCATTTTCAACAGCCGCTATAAATGATTCGTAGCTTCCTGCAGGAGCTAATAACTCAACATTTTTTTGCAAAGAATTCACCTCGTTTTTAAAGATATAAACTATCAAGAATATAATACCATAAAACAAATATAAACGTCTACATAATTTTATAAGCCTTATTTTAAGCAATTTGTTGATATATTGATAAAAGAATAATAAAATATAAGGTGATAAAAATTGATAAATTAGAAGGATTTTGTGATGAAAAAACAAAGAAGATTTTTTTTTACAGTTATTGTATTCATTTCTTTGATTATACTTTGTGTAGGTATATATATAATGATAAAAAATAAACAAACAAAACATACACCAAATCAAGGTAAAAATGAAGATAATAATATGTCAGAACAACAAGTATATGATTTAAATATTGATAGCTTTAACTGGAGCTATGATGAAAAAAATCATGTTTATTATCAAAAAGATGTTATTTATTGTGAATTCCCAGTTTCAGCAGTAATAGAAAATTTGTCTATATATGTTCCAGAAAGATATTTTATTGGTAACAAGTTAAAAAATAAAAAATATGCTTGTGAAATAAATAAAGATGGAATTATTTTAGATTATTCATCATATACTGCACCAATTATTGTTTTTGTTGGAGGTAATAAACAATCCTTTGAAGCTTATTTAAAAACTGGATTTGTATGCGTAGATGTTAATTATAGATATGAGGCAGACGACTTAGTATCTAGCATTGTTGATTTAAAATCTGCAATAAGATTTCTTAGATATAATAAAGATTATATTCCAGCTGATTCTAAAAAAATATTTGTAGTTGATAAAAACAATATTGAAATGTTAAATGTGGTTTTAGGGGTTGTAGGGGATAGCGTTTTATATGACGAATCATTAAAAACTATTGGCGCAAAATTAACTGATAAATTTGGAAAGTATATATCAGATGTTCCTTATGGAGTGGAGTGCAACGTAGATTCGGAAATGTTGGAAAAAGAGGATAACTCTTACACAGATTTGAATAGTCCTAATTTAACTAATTCAAAGTATTTCCTAAAACCAGATTCACGAGGATTTGAAACTAGTATTTTGGCGAAGAATTGGCTAATTATTTCACAGCAAGATAGTGCTAAAAATCTCTGTGATGATCTAGAAAATACGAAGAGAATAGATAACTTACAAATTGAAGAAAAATCTAATGATGAATTAATTATTAATTGGATAAAAGAATGTACGAAATAAAGAAAAAAATGTATTAAATTTTCAAATTATATGATAAAATAATTGGAGAATTTTGTTACACAAGAAGAATGAGAAAGAAGTGATTTTTTATGGATCCTAACGTTAGTCTTCAACTATCAAAAAGAACAGATGATAGTTTATGGGGAAGAGCCATCTCTAGTATTGGTAGAGCTGTCTATTCCTCTAGTTTTAATCTTTATATTTTGTTAATAGCTTCAAAGAGAAATCGTGTTGTTAGAGATTTCAATCACTATATTAATCTAAATGACTATAAAGATGAAAATAAAAGAGAACAAATTAGCGAAAAATATAAAAAGTCATATGCAAACTATATAAATAGTATCGAAAAATATATTACAGATAATCTATATACAAAAGTTCAAAAAAATGCTGCTACAATTGATGAACAAAATATTATTTCAAAATATTACAATATTTGTAAATATAAAAATGAAGACCAAGTATTGTTTAGAACTAAAATGGAAAAATTAGTTTTAAATACTGATTGGAATACAGTACAAGCAGCTAAGTCAGAGGGATTTATTAGTAGATTTAAAGAGTTTTATTTATACAATATAGAAGAGTTGTATAAGGCGGAAATGAGACATGATGCAATACTTCTTGCAAATGCTAAAGAAGGCGATAGAGATCAATATGAAGCAATTTATTCTTTAATTGAAACTTACATAAAAGAAGTACTTCCTATTCTTCCAGAAAGCGATGAAAATAATGCAATTATAAAAGATTATAGAAAATATGTTGCTGCTTTAGATACATACGAGAAGAAAGATTTTTTAGAACTTAGAAAACGTCTTACTTTGTTAGGCTTTTCAAAGCAATTGTTTGAATATGCTTTCCCAATGCTTGCAAAAGAGCAATGTTATAAAGAAATTATAGAAATTGCTAGAATTATTACTACAAACTATTACACTGATGCGGAACAATTTGCTTCATATGAGGTTATTCTAGATGCTATTGAAGAATATGTAGATAACATACAAGATTATAAAACTACTTGGGAAAACGAAGATGATAAGAAAGAATATGAAAAGTTCAAAAATAAATTTGTTGACCTTAAGAAATTAGCAAGAATCGATTATGAGGGTTACAAAAGACTTAGAGAAGTACTATTCATTAAGTACGATCTTTACTACATGAACAAATATAAAGTTAAACTTCCAGAAATTAGAACATATTATAGAGAAAGGCTTATTATTCGTAATGCACTTAGAAGATTAAAAAGAAAAGCAACTCTTATTTCTGGTTCGTGGCGTTCTAAGAGAAAGTTGTTGGCGGATAATGTTGAGACTACACCTACAGAAATAACTGCAACTTCTATAGTAAAAGCTTCTCCAATAGATAGACTTATCGAAAATATTTCTTCAATGGTCCACGAACAAGTTAGTGCATATACAAATGTTGAAAATGTGGGAAATACTACAGAAGTTCCCCAAATATGTGAGCAAATAACTGCTGGAACAAAAACAATTATTAATTTTGCCAATTACATTATGAATGGTGGAAAAAAATACAAGAGAAGAAGAGAATTATAAATACAATGGCGGCCTTTGGTCGCCTTGTTGCCCTAAACACATTATTAGGAGGATGCCATGATTGAGATAAATGTTAATAATATCGAACTACACGATGGCGAAGAAGAGACAATTAAAAAAGTTGTAGAGCAAGTTCTTAAGTGTGAAAATATAAAACATGATGTTGATATATATATTACGCTTACAGATAATGCTGAAATTCAAGAAATAAATAAAACACAAAGGAATATTGATAGTCCAACAGATGTCTTATCTTTTCCAATGTATGAGAGCTACGAAATTAATTCATTAAGAGAAGAAAAGAAAGATGACGTCGAAGAAATTTTAGGTGATATTTTTATTTCTATTCCTAAAGTAAAGGAACA